>JAGQIY010000974.1 GCA_020430865.1 Myxococcales bacterium | reverse complement strand
GCGTTGCTGGTTGGCTTCAGCGAGTTCAACGCTCGGCTCGGGCGGTGGCTCCGTGCCCAAGGCATCCACGTCGTGTGGTACGCGCCGCCTCAGGTCTGGGCCTGGCGCCGGCGACGCGGTCCGCGACTCGTGGGGAGCGCGGACAGCTTCGCCGTGGTGCTGCCTTTCGAAGAGGGCCTGTGGCGCGAAATGGGTGCAGACGCCCACTACGTCGGGCACCCAGCCGTGACCTGGACACTGCCGGAGATCCGCCGTCTCACGGGGCGCATCGCGCTGCTGCCAGGCTCTCGCCCGAGCGAGGTGGAGCGCTTGTGGCCGCTGATGCTGCAGACGGCGGACCTGCTGAGACGCCTGCGCCCCGACTGGAGCTTCGAGGCTGGCCTGAGCCCTGGTCTGCCCGCGGCCCTGCGAGTTCGCGTGGCTCGCTCGGCCGTCAGGGCGGACATCGGCGTCTCTCAGGACGCCCGAGCAGTGCTCGCACGAGCCGAGCTCTCCCTGTGCTGTAGCGGAACCGCCACGCTCCAGAGCGCGCTCAGCGGCTGCCCGCCGCTCGTCGTGTATCCCCTCGCGCCCCTCGCGGAAGCCGTGCTTCGGCGTCTGGTGAGCGTGCCCCACGTGGGATTGCCGAACCTGGTGCTGGATCGACGGGCCTTTCCCGAGCTAGTGGGCCAAGCGGTGCAGCCGATTCACATCGCCTCCGCCGCAAGGGACCTGGAAGCCCAGCTGCCCAGACACCGCGCCAGCTGCGTGGAGCTCGCCCAGCGCCTCGGGGCACGGCTGAACGAGACGCCGAGCCGAAGCGTCGCGCGGCTCGTGGAGCGGCGACTGTGACCACCAAGCCGAAGCCCGGCAAATCGAAGCGCACCGGCGCAGGCAACCCCGACGCGAGCCGCGCGCCGTCGCTTTCGGCGCGCAGCCGCGCCCGACGCGCGCCGATCGAGCTTCCTCGCGGTATCAAGTTTGCCCTGGCGTTCAGCTTCGCGCTGCTCGCCCTGAAGCTCTGGATGGCTTCCGAGGTAGGCTTCGGTGACTCCGAGGCCCTCTACGCCTGCTACGCGCTGCACCCCCAGCCCGCCTACCTCGACCATCCGGGCCTGATTGGCTTCGTGGCTGGCTGGCTTGGTGACGGCCACGCCCCTCCGCCCCTCGCCTGCCATTTGATCTCCGCGTTCTTGAGCAGCGCGGTGCCTTGGCTCGGCGTTTGGGCGGCTTGGCAGCTCGGGAGCGACAAGCGGCACCTGCACCTGACGGCGTTCGCCCTCTTGCTGATGCCGGAGATCGCGATCGGCCTCTTCGGCTTCACGCCCGACTTGCTGCTCGCGCCGCTGTGGCTACTTGCCCTCGGGAGCTTTGCTGGCTTCGTCAAGGCGGACGCGGGTTCGACGCGCGCGCTGGGCTTCGCGCTGCTCACTGGTGTCTGCCTCGGCCTGGGGGTCTTGAGCAAGATCAGCATGCTGTTGCTCTTGCCTGCACTGGCGGTGGTCCTGCGACGTCCCGAAGCCCGCGCGCATCTGCGCACGATCGCCCCCTGGGGGGCGCTCCTGGTGATGCTGATCCTGATCTGGCCCTTCGTATCCTACGAGGTCCAGCACGGCTATCCGATGTGGAAGCATCGCATGGTGGCTACCCAGGGCGCGTCGGGGTTTTCCCTAAGGAATTTGGGCGCGCTGCTCGGCGGCCAGTTGTTGTACGTCACACCGCCGTTCCTGATCGCCGGCTATTTCCTGCTCAGGAGGCTCTCGAGGGGAGACCTGGATGGGGCGCTGCTGTTCCACGCCACCTGGATCCCCGCCCTCCCCCTGGCCCTGCTCTGCCTGTGGTCGAAGGTAGCGGAGCCACACTGGTTGGGCCCGACCTACCTCGCGCTCTGCCTCGCGGCAAGTCGCCTCCCCGAAGCCACCGGGACCAAGCTTCGAGCGACCTGCGCGACCATTGGTGTCGCGGCGATCCTGCTCGGCGCAGTCTGGGTAGGCACGGACCTGCCACCGAGACTCCTGGGGAAGGCCTACGAGCCTCGTTACGACCTCGCCAACGACATGCACGCCTGGGAACCCGGCGTGCGTCTGGTCAAGCAGACCATCACCGAGACGGAGCTCCGCTATCGCGGAACAACGACGCCTCCGGTCGTCGCGCCGCATTGGGTGATCTGTGCGCAGCTCCACGCGGGACTCCAGCGCCGGGCGCCGATTGGCTGTCGGACCCCCAGTGGTGATGATTTCGGCGGCTGGTACCCGGAGTCACAGTGGTGGAACGCGCCACGCATCCTCTACGTCACCGACGACCGCTTCGAGATCGACACCCAGCAGCTGCTCGCAGAGTTCCCCGATCGCCGGGTGGTGAGTCGCAGGCGCACGACGATCCTGCGCGGCCACGTGCCCGTGCGCCGCATCGAGGTGACCTTGCTCGAGCGCAACGTGGACGTGGGCTCGGTCGAGGCGCCTGGCAAGGAAACGCCTCGACCGCCAAGAGGACGTTCATGGACGCTGGAGCAACTGGGCGGCTTGACTGCAGCTGGCGTGGTCGACCTGTCCCTCCAGCCATGAGACCAGACACGAGTCTCCAGCAGTTCCTTTAGGAAACGGTGAACCACCCTTGTGGACCTCTGCCCCCCGCGCCTTGCGTACCAGGGTGAGTCTGGTGACGGGTGCTCCCTCGGTCACTTGCGCCAGCGCCTCCGGCTCGAGGCTGATCAGGCTGAGGTAGTTCTCGTGGTGTTCGTCCCCACTGGTCTCGCTGCCACCAGGGACGTCGGTGTCACTCCAGCGCAGGCCATAGCGTCCGTAGAGACGGAAGTTGCGCTCCGCCATGCCGTGACAATCGAGCGACCCGCAACGCACACCCAGCGCCTCGGAGACCGCAGCGAAGTCTGCCTCATCGGGCATCTTGGAGGTCTCCACGACGCTGTCCGGACCGCAGCCAGGCAGCGTCAACGCGAGAGACCCCAGCGATAGCGCGCACACCAGAAGCAGCCTCGAGGTCGGCAACGACCGCGGCACTGGCAGCCACCGCGTCACCGGCAACCTCCACGGGCGGCGATGGGAGTCTCTGAAACGTAGACGTGACCTGGACTAGCCGGTCCTGCGGGCGAGGTGTGACAGCCAGCGCAGGCCCCGTCCCGATAGATCGGGGACTCCATTTCCACATGAATATCGGACCAGTGAACGCTGGCCCAGACCGGGAACTGGGGCTGCCAGTCGCTCTCGGTGATGTAGAAGTTACCCGCGCAGTTGGTCAGGAGACTCCAGGAGTCCCCGTTGGAGTCCACCAGGGTCACCCGCGCGCCCTCGATTGGAAGCTCACGCTGCGCGTCCTGGTAGATCGTGCCGCCAATGCTGAAGCTGGGGCTGCCAGGGCCGCCCGACTGATGGCAGTGCACGCAGGGCTGACCGGCGCGATGCGTCGGGCCACGCGGGACCCCTGCGACCTCGGGCCCCAGCTCGTCCTCTTCTTTGGCGATCGTGGGGTCAGTACACGCGCTGGAAGCCAAGGCCAGCAGCAGCGGCAGCGTTCGCGCAAGTCGGTTCATAGCGTGTGCCCCGCCATCAGGCTGACCAGGAAGCTGGTACGGGAGTCGATGTAGAGCGCGTCGAAGTAGCTGGTGCGGCCGACATCCACGAGCCCGGTGAACCGCCAGCCGGTGTTGGGGATGGTGGAGGTCGCGTACTCGATCCCGCCCCCCGCTGTCGCCGTGAGCAGCGGGCTCAGCTCCCGATCGCCCGTACGAAGGCTCGGGTAGCTGATCTGCCCGCTGGCCGGCTCGGCGACATACGCGCGCTGCCAGAAGCTCGCGCCGTCCTGCAGGTGCAGGCGCAGGTGCGGCCAGGCGCGAAAGCCACCACCGATGCCAAGCACGTAGATCGCGTCGGTGGTGGTCGCGAGCACGCCCCAGGTGTCCCCATACAGCCGCTCGGAGACCCGCAGGGTGTGATCGCCATCCCGCGTCGCGAACTCACCGGAGACCGAGTAGCGTCGCCGAGTATCCGGCAGGCGCTCCCCCATCTCCCCGGATAACCTAAGGCTGTTCACCAAATCGACCGACGCGCCGCGAGGCACCGTCGGCGCGATCTCGGCGCTGAACAAGGGCAAGTAGCGATATGGCTTCTCCTGGCGACCGTCCTCCAGCACCGCCTCCGTGGAGAGCGTCAACCGACTGGAAGGGTTGAGCACGATCTCGGCGCCCACCTGGATGGTGTTCCGCTCGAGCTCGAGCGAGTAGACGGAGAACGGGGTATCCTTGCGGCCCGCCGTGTCCTGGGAATAAGAGTAACCCAGGAGCGGCGTGAAGCGCTTGTCGTACATCTCCACACGGAAAGATCCCCCGACGTACCAGGAGAGGTAGTCCGGTTCACGCGACACGCTCCCCCCCAGATTCACGCCGAAATTCTGGGGCTGATAGTCCACGTTGAGCGCGCCCGCGTTGCGCACCTCGGTCCAGCGAGGGCTCGCGGTGGAGACGATGTCGACGGAAGCCGCGGTCACGATGTCCACCAGATAGGAGGCGTTGGCCTTCCAGGCGCCGGTGGGCTGGCTCGCGCCGAGGCTCAATGACGGAGTGAGCACGTAGACGTTGTCCGTGTCCGCGTAGCCGGCGACCTCACCCCCCAGCGTGTACTTGAGGGGTTCCCCCCCAGCGGACGACGCGACCAACACACCAGCGCCGAGGGCCCCGAGCCACAGACGGCGCATCGCGCTGCGACGCGACCCAACGGGGTCCGGAAACTGTTTCCCCGCGGCAGCGCCTAGTTGCATCCGCAGCCGCTCCCCACGCCGACCTTTCCACCGACCGCTCCCTCCTGGACCGCCTGCACGTGCTCGTTCGCCGCGCTCTCGGCGAAGCCCGGAGCCATGCTGGGGTCGGCGAGGCGAGCACGCTGGTAGGGTGCGACCGGGGCACACGCGGCAGCGAACGACGCCAGCGCACACAGGCTCACGAACCAGGGCAGCGATACGACGAGCCGGGGACGGCTCGGTCGAGCAGACGTGGGGCGCATGGGGGACTCCGTGGGGACGAGAAGCGAAGTTGGCAGCGGACCCTGCTTGGATCGCTGACCGCGGATCGAAGAGTGTGTGAAACCTGCGATTCCAGCGCGTGCCCGTCAAGCCCAGGCCACTCAATCCCCCCAATCGACGCCGCGCCGTGACACCGCGCGGAACACGCGCGAGCCACGTCCCTCGCGGGCTGCGTGTCAGCCTGGTCGCCGACCGAGCGACCGTGGCACCGGCGCGGGGCTCAGCTCGGCGCCTGCGCGGTCAGACCCGCGCTGTGGATCAGCTCCTGATCCGCATTCTTTTCCGGGTTCGGCGTCGTGAGCAGCTGATCTCCGTAAAAAATGCTGTTCGCGCCGACGTACAGGCACATCAGCTGGGCCTCGCGACTGAGCTCGGTGCGTCCAGCGCTCAGACGCACCTTGGACCGCGGCATCAGGATGCGAGCAGTGGCGATCATGCGCACCAGCTCCGTGGGATCGACGGGAGGCAGCGCCTCGAGCGGGGTCCCCGCCACGCGTACGAGCGCGTTGATCGGCACGCTCTCGGGGTGGGGTTCGAGGCTCGCGAGCTGCACCAACATCGCGACGCGATCGTCGACGCTCTCCCCCATGCCGATGATCCCGCCGCTACACACCGTGATCCCCGCCTTGCGCACGTTACGCAGCGTGACCAAGCGATCATCATATGTCCGCGTGGAAATGATAGACTTGTAGAAGCCCGGACTGGTGTCGAGGTTGTGGTTGTAGGCGTCGAGCCCGGCTTCCTTGAGTCGCTGAGCCTGATGCTCCTCGAGCATCCCCAGGGTAACGCACGCCTCGAGCCCGAGAGCCTTGACCCCCTTCACCATATCGACGACTCGATCGAATGCAGGCCCATCCTTCACCGAGCGCCATGCGGCGCCCATGCAGAAGCGAGTCGACCCCGCGGCCTTCGCGCGCTCCGCAGCCTCCAGTACCTCGTCGACCTGAAGCATGGCCTCGCCCTTCACCGGCGTCTCGTAGTGGGACGACTGGGGGCAGTACGCGCAGTTCTCCGGGCAACCACCGGTCTTGACGCTGAGCAGGGTGCAGAGCTGAACCTCGCTCTCGGGCTGCTCCCGGAGGTGCACGGTCCGGGCGCGATCCATCAACTCGAACAGCGGCAAGTCGTGGATGACTCGCACCTCTGACTGCTGCCAGTCGTATCGCAACGGGGTTTGCGGCGTCTTCGTCGACTCAGCCATGGCCGCTCGTCTACTCCGAGGTGCCAGCCGAGTCGAGCCCGATGGCCGAAGTGGCAGCCCCGGTTACTCGACCTGGCCCTGCACCAGGGCCGCGCTCGATGGCTCATGGAAGCGCGATCCAGGCTGTTTTGGGGGAGAGGAGCGCCGTTCAGAAGCCCATGTGTTGCCGGGCGAGCTCCCGATCGAGCAGTCCCGCTTGAACCAGGCGCTTGATGGCCATGGGAAACGTCTGCATCCCATACGGATGCTCTCCGCTCTCCATCAACTCCTTGAGCGGCGGGTTCCCCACGGGGCGCCGGATGCTCTCTCGCACCGAGCCCGTGGCGACCAGCACCTCCGCCGCGAGCACCATGCCCTGCCCATCGGCACGCGGAAGCAGGCGCTGGGCGATGATACCCTGCAGGGAGTCCGCCAGACGCATGCGCAGCTCCTCGGGGTCTCCGTCTGCCAGCGCGAAGACGCGGTTCATCGTGCGCTGGACGTCGGGGGTGTGCAGCGTCGACAGCACCAAGTGCCCGGTCTCCGCCGCCTTGAGCGCGATCTCCATCGTCTCGCCATCGCGGATCTCACCGACCTGGATCACGTCCGGGTCTTGCCGCAAGGAAGCGCGCAGGGCATCGGCAAAGCTGTGAGTGTCCATACCGATCTCGCGCTGGCTCACGCTGCAACGCTCATCCTGGTGCAGGAACTCGATGGGATCCTCGATGGTGACGATGTGCCGCGCCATGTTGCGATTCATCAGCCCGATCATCGCCGCCAGGGTGCTGCTCTTTCCGTTGCCAGCGGCGCCAACGCACAGCACCAGGCCGCGGTCCTTGCGTGCCAGATCCGAGCACGCGGCGGGAGCGCCGAGCTGGTCCAGCGTGGGAATGTTGTGGGGAATGGCTCGCATGACGACGGCGAGGGTCCCGCGCTGACGGTAGACGTTCACGCGAAACCGTCCAACGCCTTGTACGGCGTAGGAGCAGTCGTGCTCGAGCAGGGTGCCCAGTTGGTCCAGGATGCGCTGCTCACGGATCACGTGATGCGCGACGGCCTCGGTGTCGGCTGGCTTGATTTTATCTACGCGGAAATAAACCAGGTCGTCGCGCACACGCGCGGCAGGCGGCTGTCCCACCTTGATGTGAACGTCACGTGCGCCCGCGGCCACTGCCTTGCGCAGGAGCTGCTGGAAGAACTCCTCCGATGCATAGGGGTTCCGGGAGGAGTTGGGGGGCAGGCTGACCACCGCCCCACGATAGCAAAAACCCGCGTTTCGGCGGTCGCATTCGTGCGAGGAAACGCCGGCTCAGCGCGTCTCCACTCGTCGCGCTCCGAGCTGCTCGAGGGCCGAGTCGATGTGGTCGCGGTCACGACCTGCGGCGCCAGGCTGCGCCGCTCTGAGGACAGCCGCGCAGCGTCGAAGGCCCGAAACATCCAGCACCTCTCGCCCCGACCCAGGCTGTGCCAGGGCGCTCGCGATGCTGGCCAAGCGCGCGCTCCGCTGCTCCGCGGAGGCTCGCGAGAGCGACTCGCAGAGCGGTCCCAGCTGCGCTTCCGCGTCGGGGGCGTAAGGCAGCACCTGGAGCGCCTCACCCCCGTGCTCGCCCCCGGAGATGACCTCGTCGACGCAACGCTTCGCGCCTATCTCTCGGCCAAGCGCGGCGAGATCCAATGGGTCCCCACTCGCGCGACCCCAATCGACCGAGCCGAGCGGCGCAAGTGACGCGCTGGTCGCGCTCGCAGCGACGCTGCTGGCGGCGCTCGCGGTGGGAGCCGGCTCTGCGCCTTCTTTGCATTGACACAGCGCGAAGACGCAGAGCAGCCACGGGCCGGAACGCTGAAGCACGAGTTCCTGGCTAGCCGATGCGCGCTCCCCGCGCAAACCAGCAGGTCCGCCCCAGTCCATTCGGCGCGGGATCCCGTATGCTGGGCCCATGAGCCGCGTCGCACCCTACTGCCGCATCTGCGCGGCCGCCCGCGGACTGATCGCCGAGACCGCCGCGGGCGGCGGGGTGACGCT
>JAGQIY010000973.1 GCA_020430865.1 Myxococcales bacterium | reverse complement strand
GATCTGCGCGACGCTGTGAGGCGCCATGCGGTGCTCGCACTTCGGGCAGTCCCAGATGTTGAGCGGCGTGCCCCAGAAGCGCTCGCGGCTGAGCGCCCAGTCGACGTTGTTGTTCAAGAAGTCGCCGAAGCGACCATCCTTGATGTGCTCCGGCAGCCAGTTCACCGCCTGGTTGTTCGCCTTGGCGCCGTCGAGCTTGGCCGTGGTGCGGATGAACCAGCCGGGGCGAGCCATCTGGATCAGCGGATCCTGGTCGGCGCGCCAGCAGAACGGATACTCGTGGCGGTAGGTCTCACTGAGCAGCAGTAGTTTCCGCGAGCCGAGCTCCTTCTGCAGAGCAGGGTCGGCGTCCTTGACCCACTGCCCCGCGTAGCGCTCGAGCTCGGGCTTGAAGGTGCCGTCGGGCCTGATGGCGCAGATCAGCTCCACGCTCTCGGGCTTGGCGTAGCTGTCGAGCTGCCGCTTGTGCGCCGCGTGGTCGTCTTCGCCGAACGCGGGCGCGATGTGCACGATGCCAGTGCCGGAGTCGAGGGTGACGAAGTCTTCCGCGATCACCCGCCACCAGGTGCGCACGCTGCCACCGGCCTCGAGCGCCACCTCGCTGCTCTTCAGCCGGTCGTAGTACAGCTCGAACGGCGGCTGGTACTTCAGCCCCACGAGCTCGGAGCCCTTGACGGTCTGCTCGACCACCAGCTGGTGACCGAGCTTCTGCTCCAGCGCCTCGCGCAGACCCGCGGCGACGATCAGGCGCTTGCAGGCAAGGTCCGGCAGCTCTTCGGGAGACTTCTGCTTGCCCTTCCCCGCAGGCTTCAGCGCCTCGCCGATGCTCACGTAGACGTACTCGAAGTCGCTCCGCACGGCCGCGTAGCCGTTGCTCGGCAGCGTCCAGGGTGTGGTGGTCCAGACGACCAGCGCCGTGTCGCTCGCGGCGCCATCGGCGTTTTCGAGCGGAAACAGGCAGTAGACGCTGGGGTCGTCCACCGTCTTGTAGCCTTGGCCGACTTCACCGGCAGACAGCGCGGTGCCGCCTTGGGCCCACCACCACACCACCTTGTGGCCTTGGTACAGCAGACCTTTCGCGTACAGCTCTGAGAGTGCCCACCAAACGCTCTCCACGTAGCTCTGGTGGAACGTGACGTAGGCGTCTTCCAGGTCGACCCAGAAGCCCAGGCGCTCCGTGAGGCGCTCCCACTCGCTCGTGTAGCGAAACACGGAGTCGATGCAGCGACCCACGAAGGGCCTCACCCCATACTCCTGGATGGCTTCCTTGCCGTGGATGCGCAGCTCCTTCTCGACTTCCACTTCCACGGGGAGACCGTGGGTGTCCCAGCCGGCCTTGCGCAGCACCTTCGCGCCGAGCATGGCCTGATAGCGCGGAAAGAGATCCTTGCTGACGCGGGTCAGCACATGGCCGTTGTGCGGCAAGCCGTTGGCCGTCGGGGGGCCTTCGTAGAACACGAAGTCTCGCCCGCCTTCGCGCTGGGCGATGCTCTTCTCGAAAATGTTCCCGCGCTTCCACAGCTCGAGGATCTCCGACTCGTACTTCGGGAAGTCGAGGTCGGTGGGAACGGGCGGGAAGAGCGGTTTCTGTGTCATGACTTGGGGCCGATATAGCGTGAAACGAGGCAATGTGCGCCCCTTTCACCGGCTTTCAAGCCCCACTTGGCTTCAGCGCTCAGCGGCGCCGGATCTGCAGGCTTTCGAGCAGCGGGAGCGCCGAGCGGCCGTCGAGGACGGCGCCGATCGCCGCCACGCCGTGAGCCCCTGCGTCGATGCAGCGCCCAGCGCTTTCGGCGTCCACGCCGCCCAGGGCGTAAACCGGCACGCCGAGCGACCCGCACACCGACGCGAGGCCGTCGAGGCCAAGGGCCGCCCTGCCTTTGCGTGGCGCCATCGCTGGCGATACCACCAGCGCGTCGACTCCCGGGTCGACCGCACCTCCAGCGTGCCACGCGCGACTACACCAAACACCTGGCACCAACTCAGGCACCCGTGCCGCAGACACGCCGACTTCCGGCAAGTGCACCGCATCTGCGCCAAGCAGCAGCGCGAGGTCGAGGCGCTCGCTCACGCTGAGCTGGTGTCCGGCGTCGCGCGTGAGCGCTCGAAGAGCGCGCCCCGTCTCGAGCCGCCAGCCAATCGACGCGTCGCGGTCGCGCAGCTGCACGACGACGCTTCCAGGCTCTGCCTGTTCGAGACAGCGACGTATCCGTGGCAACAGCTCATCTCCAGCGAGGCGCCGGTCCGTGATCAGCATCAGCCGCGGTAGCTCGAGCACCAGCTACTGCTCGCTGGGAGTCTTCGCCAGATCGCTGCGCGCCATCTCCGCGAAGCGGCTGTTCGGGTACTTCGCGATCAAGTACTCCAGCGTCTCGCGTCTCGCCTGTTCGTTGCCTTGAGCTTTGAACTGCTCGGCGAGCCCGAACAGTGCCTCTCCCGGCGTCTCCTCGCGGCGCTCCTCGAAGTCAGGCTCGCTGGCGCACTGCATGGGAGCGCTGCTGGCCAACAGCAAGGCGACGAGCCATCCGAACTTCATGGGGTCAAGCCTCGCAAAGCCTCGGCCCCATTGGCAAGCGCCCTCGACGCCGTGGCGCCTTCAGCCGCGTCGCGCGGGTCACCAGCTCGACCTGAGGAGCGGCAACCACCGGCCGGGGACACTCCCCGACTCGAGCTCCCCAACCCGCACGGCCCCGCAGCGGAGATAGAACGCCTCGGCGTTCGGGTCGGATTGAATCCAGAGCGCACCCGCTGGGGCCACCCGAGCAGCGTGCTCCCGGGCCCGCTCGAACAAGCGCTGGCCAATGCCTTGTCCGAGGCGCGTGGGCTCCACGAACAACGCCTCCACCTCGAAAGCACTATCCGCACTCGTTGCCTCGGGGAATTGCTGCAGGCGGTCGCGGCTACAGCGACTGACCAAGACGAAGCCCACCACTCCCTCGCTCCCGGCGGCATCGGCGTCTTCGTATAGGTACCCCCAGTCTTCTTCCAGCTGGTTGGGGGTGAGGGTCAACTCTTCACGGCAGCGCGCCATGAAGTCTTCCGAGTAACCCCAAACGGCTTTGGAGCGCATCGCCAGGCCGCTCAGCACAGCGGCATCCTCCGCTTCGGCTCTGCGGCCCGTCAGCATCATTCCCCACGCTACCCGAGGAGCCCCGAACACTCCACGTCCGCGAGAGCCGTTCGGGGAGACAGTTCCTATGTGGAAAGAGACAGAATGCGTCGCCGAACTGACGAAAATCAATCATTCGACGCCTCTCGCTCTCGGAGGCCGGCACGAACGGCCAAGCGACCGCTTTCGATGCTGAGAGTCGCCCGCCGCCCGCCCTGTCCCGCGTGCGGAAACGCGAGCAGCTAGCTCGAGAGGTGGGACAGGCGCCCCCATTTGCTCACCG
>JAGQIY010000972.1 GCA_020430865.1 Myxococcales bacterium | reverse complement strand
TCATCGGGGATCCAGACAGCGCGCGCGCTGGCCAGTGGAGCGCTACCTTGCCAGCTCCCCTGACGCCTCGGGCGAGCCTAACACAGCGCGGCGTACCTTACGACCGCAGCTCCAGCAGCCGTGCGGCTAGCTCGTCGAAGCCGGCTCCGCGCGCCTGCGCGCACCTGTAGCGCGGGAGCACGCTCGGCGCGCCGCTCAAGTTCGCCACACCTATTGTCGTGTGGAAAGCTGCGAAGCAAGCCGCGTCGTTCTCGCTGTCCCCGACGTAGGCGAAGCGCAGACGCGCCGCGGTCGTGTCGAAGCCATGCTGCTGCGCCAGGAAGGCCACGCTCCCGCTAGCCTTGTCGTGGGTATCGAAGGTGATGTGGAAGTGCACGCTCGACAGCGTGGTGAAAGCACCGCTTGATTCCGCGCGGCGTCGCGCCCGAGCGACCACGTCCGGGTCGACCGTTCGGAACTCGCCGATGTCGAAGGTGAAGTCACTCACGCGGCCGCGCACGTCGTCCGCGGGCACCAGCTCGTCGAACTCGGACATCAGTCGCTCGCTGAGCTCGAGCAACGCTGCGCGCCGCGTCGCGCGGACGTCGGCAGGCACGCCATCGAAGCGTTGGACCCTCCCCCCCGAACGAGCATGCGCGAGGTGCCCGTTTTCACTCAGCGCAGCGTGGATTGGCCACATCCCCGCGACCAGTTCGCCCCAGCTCGCTGGGCGGCCGGTGACCGCCAGCAGCAGCAGGTCGCTCTCTGCGAGACGACACAGAGCGTCGTATGCGCGCCGTGTGAGCTGCCCGTGATCGAGCAGCGTGTCGTCCAGGTCGAAGAGCAGGCCGCTGAGCCCCCGAGCTTCATCGGCGGTCAACGCCTCGAGATCGCGCATCAGAGGCTGCTCACCTGAACCACCAGGTTCGTCAAGTACTGGCCCTCGGGGAACGCCGCCGGCACCGGGTGATCGCCACCCTGGAAGACGCGCTCCAGGACGGTGGCTCGACGTCCGGCGTCCCTCGCTCCGAGCGCCATCGCTCGCCGCAGCTCGAACAAGCCGATCGCGGCCGAGCAGGAGCAGAGCACCACGATGCCGCCGTCGACGCAGGCCTTGCTGGCGCCCTGGGCCAATTTCCGCATGGCATCGAGCGCCCTGTGCTTGGCGCTGCGGTTGGGCGCCAGCTTCGGGGGGTCGCAGATCACCAGCTCGAAGCTCTCGGGAGCGACGTGTTCCAGGTAGCGCCGCATGTCTCCTCGCTCGAACTCGATGCCGCTGACGCCGTTGGTGGCGGCGAGGCGGGCGCCAACCTCCAGCGCCAGGGCGCTCGAGTCCACGGCGTGGATCGACCCCGCGCCCCCACGCGCGGCGGCCAGCGAACTGCTGCCCACGAAGCAGTAGCCGTCGAGCACGCGGCCCGCGCCACCAGAGCGTGCGCGGCTCGCCGCGAGACGCTCGATCACGTCGCGCAGCGGACGCTGGTCCAGGTAGTACCCGGTCTTCTGGCTCAGCTCGACGGGCACCTCGAAGTCGAAGCCGCGCTCGCGAAAGCGCAGCCCCTCGGCCTGGCCGTGGACCAGAGCTTCTCCCACCTCGAAGCCCTCGCTGGCGGCGGTGCGTGGGCTGGTGCGGTCGATGAGCACCGAGCAGCCGGTCACCTCCCGCAGCACGCGGCAGATCGCGTCGCGCAGGCGGTGCATGCCGCGAGTGCCGAACTGCAAAACCAACGCATCGCCAAAGCGATCCACGATCAGCCCTGGCAGCTGGTCCCCCTCGGCGTGGATCAGGCGGTAGGCGTTGGTCTGGTCGCTGGGAAACCCGAGCTGACCGCGTAGCCGGCTGGCGGCTTCCACCCTCCGCGTGAGCAGGCCGGCATCCAGCGCTTCCTGGTGCCGTGTGAACAAACGCACGGCGATCGCCGACTTGGGCGAGAACAGACCGCGTCCGAGGTGCTGCCCGCGGGGATCGAAGACGTCGACCTCGTCGCCTGCACTGGGATCCCCCGTGATGCCTTCCACCGCTTGCGCGTAGATCCAGGGGTGCCCCGCCCATACCGGCTGGACGTGACCAGGCTTGAGGCGCAGCTGAGCAACCACGCTGGTGCCCTACCGGCAGTTCACTCTGGTGTAAACGGCTCTCCACGCTCGGTGGCGTTGCCCTGTCGCCAAACCCGCGGCTTTTTGCCAGGATCGAACGCGAAAGGCCGTGGCCTAGCGCCTGGCACTCGGATTGCTAACCTCAGGGGTGCCGCGGGGCTCTCGCGGCGCTTGGGGGTGCGACCCCAGAATCCGAAAGGAGCCTTCCATGAAGACGCGGCTCACCGCACTCAGCGTTGTCGTTGCCACCTGTGCTGTGCCTGTTCTTGTCAGCAGCCCTGCTTTCGCTCAGGAGGAGTGCCCTCCTGGCTCCTGGTTCTGCGAGGACGAGGGTGGTGACGTCGACGTCGATGACGAAGTGGAGCCGGCGGACGAGCCGCCTCCAGAGCGCGTCGACGTGCCGAAGAAGCGCACCAAGCAGCCGCCGCCCATCGTCGTCTACCAGCCAGAGGGCGAGCCTCCTCCCACGGTCGTGGTCGTCAAGGATCGCGAGCCGCCGGAGCCTCCGCCAAAGAAGAAGCGTCCACGCTGGCGCAGCGAGTGGGGTCTGAACTTGCGCCTCGAAGGCGTGATGATGAGCAAGAAGGACAACGAGTACTCGAACCCCGAGGGTGAGGACGATCGAGGGATGGGCGGCATCGGGCTCGGCCTCCGCTACCGCCCCAAGCCGCACTTCGCCTTCGAAGTGGGCTTGGATGTCTTCGGAGGTCGCGACTACCTGGGTGACGAACGTGAAGAGACCGCGTTGACCTTCAACGGCTTGGTCTTCTTCAACCCGAAGGACAAGCTACAGCTCTACGCCCTCGGCGGCTTCGGATTCACGGGCGCGCACGTGACCCTCGATCGCAGCGTGCCTCAGGACGCGGCGGGACCCGAGGAGCGCGACTACAGCTACTTTGGTCTACAGGCGGGCCTGGGGCTCGAGTGGCGGGTCGCGCGCAAGACGGCGCTGAACCTCGACGTGATCGGGTTCATCCGTGGCCGCACCGACGACGCGGCCCAGCACGAGTACGAGTTCACTGACCCCGAGACGGGTCGCCAAACCAACTCCTCCGGAGGAGGGTTGGCACGGCTCGGGATCACCTTCTACTGGTGACCCGCCGCGTGACTGAGTAAGCCTGCCCATCATCGAGCTTCGCCATCGCCCCACGATCGCAGCCGTCTTGGGCGGGCTGTGCTTCGCCCTGACGGCACCCCCAGTCGACTTTCATCTGGGTGTACCTCTCGGCCTGGCGGCGCTGTTTCTGGCGCTGGAGCTGCCAGCGTCGACCCCCAGGGGCAAGCGTCGCGCGTTCTTCCGCGGTTGGCTCTGGGCGACCTCCGCAGGCCTGCTCGGCCTGCGCTTCGTGCCTGCGGTCGTCGATCGCTTCACGCCGCTCGGTCTGGCTGGCGGATTGCTGGCGCTGGTCCTCCTGGCTGCCTTCCAGGCGCTAGGCTGGGGCCTCGGAGCGCTGTTCGCCTGGCTGCTGGAGTCGCGCCTGCGTGTGGATCGGCGGCTTGCATTTCCCTGCGGCACCTTGTTCGCCTGCATGTGGCCAGGGGTCTTCGCCTGGACTCCGGGGGCGCTGCTGTCCGAGTGGGTGCCGGTGATTCAGCTGGCCGAGCTCGTGGGGGAGAGGGGCGTCAGCTTCGCGATGGCGTTGGGCGTTGCGTGCATCGCCTGGCCCCTAAGGGACTTCTTCCGCGAGGTAGCGGACGAAGCTACCGGGAGACTGCAGCGACCGCTGGCAAGTGTGCTGCTCGGCCTCGGGGTCTGGGCGGCGCTCTTCGGCTACGGTCTGCTGCGGCTCCGCGCTCTCCCCGACTCCAGCGCCACGGTCAAGGTCGCGCTGATCCAGCCTGCGACTGACGCGCGCCTGCGCTGGGAGCCGAACCAGCGCGCTCAGATCCTGGGACGCCTGCGGCGACTCACCGTCGACGCCGAGGCCGCTGGCGCGCAGCTCAGCATCTGGCCGGAGGCCGCGTACCCGTACCTGTTGAGTCCGGTGGCGACGCACGAGCCGCGAGGCGCGCGCGCCATCCACATCAACGGCGTCAAAGGCCCGGTGCTGCTCGGCGCGCTGACCCCTGCTCGGGCGCCGGCCGGTGAGAAGCCCGAGGGGCACTACAATGCGGCAACGCTGATCGACGCCGAGGGGCATCAGCAGCGGCCCCAGGCGAAGCTGCAGCTGCTGTGGTTCGGTGAGAGCCTGCCAATCGGTCAGTCGAACCCCTGGCTCCGCAAGGTCTTCTACCGCGCGGGCGGGCTAGTCCCTGGGGACGAGGTGGTGCTGCTGAAGCACCCGACTCCGGTCGGTGAGATGCGCCTGGCCGTGCTCAACTGCTACGAGGACATCTTGCCGGGCGTTGGTAGGCGCATGGCCGCGGCGGGACCGAACCTGCTGGTCAACGTGACCAACGACGCCTGGTTCGTTGGCAGCATCGAGTCGGCGCTACACCTACGACTCAGCGCCCTGCGCGCCGTGGAGACGCGTCGCGACCTGGTGCGCGCGGTCAACCTCGGGCTCCCGGCTTGGATCGATCGTACGGGGCGAGTCCGGGCGCTGGGGACGCCGAGTCCAGCGGGCTTCACCCTCGCGACTCCCGCGCTGCACGACGCGGCGCCCACGCCGTACGTCCGCTTCGGAGACTACCCGCTGCTGTGTTTGCTCGGGCTATGGCTCGGCCTTCGTGCTTTCCGTGTGGCAAGATCTCGGTATCGATCCGGCTCGACCTAGCAGCTGGTCTGCCGCGGCCTGCAGTCTGCGCGCGAGGGTCACGTCTCCGCGAGCTAGCCTCGCCGAATGCAAAAAGCCCATGACGAACGTCATGGGCTTCTTGCGAGAGTCCAGCGCCGTGAGGCCTGGGCTCTGACTATCGTGGGGCCCCGAGGATCAAGCGATTCCAGGGGCCCTGCAGATCACTGCACCAGGTCCTTGAGCGCCTTCAGTGCGGTTGCGCGCACCTTCTTGCTCGCGGGCTTGGCCTCGATGGTCATGGGCTCCTTGGTGAAGGGGTTGATGCCCTGACGCTCCTTCGTCGCGGGCTTCTTGACCACGCGAAGCTTCACCAGACCGGGGACCACGAACTCGCCCGGTCCACGTCCAGTGAGCTGCTTACGGATCAGATCCGTGAGCGCCTCGAAAACCTTGTTGATGCTCTTCTTGTCGAGGTCCGTTGCCGTTGCGAGCTCCGCGACCACCTGCGCCTTCGTCAGCCTCTTACCAGCCATTGCGCTTCCTCCTAGTGAAACCCTTACGAACTAGTGCTTTGCTGT
>JAGQIY010000971.1 GCA_020430865.1 Myxococcales bacterium | reverse complement strand
TGGGCGAAGCTCCACTGAACCTCGCCATCACCGACCTCGCGGCTCAGCACGTCATTGCCGTCGACGAAGTCGTCGGCGCGAGTCGACTCGCCGATCTCACACTTCCAGTAGACCTCGCCCAGCACGTACTCGACGCTGGCGGAGCCCCAGTCCCGGTTGTGGAAGACGCGACCGCCCCAGGACACCATGTTGGGCATCTGGGAGATATCGACTTCGGCGATGTTGACCGGGGTGATCCACTGCCAGCCGTTCTCCGGGTCCTTGACCAACCAGCGGAAGCCGATCCCCTGGCTCCAGAGTAGATACTCCTCCCAGGAGAAGTGCTCGTCGTCGTAGTAGCAGCCACGGCGGATGTAGGCGATGCAGACGTACTGCACGCCGTCGAAGCTGCCCTGTTGCCCGATCGGGATGTCGGGCTGCTGCATGGCTGCTTCCTGCTGGGCTACGACCTGCCGCGAAGCAATGTCGCTGACCGTGTAGCAGTAGGGGCAACCCATGCGCTCCGCGCGACCCTGAGTGAGCTTCGGCACCTCACCACCGCAGTTCGGGCACTGCATGGTGTCGGTCTTGACCTCTTTGGTGTGGCGCTCCCCGAGCGCCTGCACCTGCATCTGGCTCTCCGGGAAGACGTAGCCAATGAAGACCTCGTACTTGCCGCTGTTGTCGCCGTAGTCGATCGTCGCGAACGCGTTCTGCTGTCCGTACAGGTCGACGTAGTGGCGAGCGGTGCCCGGCGGAGTGACCTCGGGAAGCTCGCCCTCCGCGGAGACGACGGTACCCTCTTTCAGCTCAGCGACACGGAAGTACTGCTGGCCCAGCTGGATGTCCTGCTCCAGCTGCAGGGTGGAAATGGGCGGTACGGCCAGCCCCTCCACCTTCTGAGTCACGTACCAGTGACCCTGGGCGAAGGCGAGCCAGCCCCACGCCTGCCCGTAGTCGAACGAGACGTAGAACTCGTCCCAGGGCCCCTTGCCGTGGTCGAGCTGGACCCGCCCCATCACCTCGAACGGGCGAGTCGCCAGCGTGCCTTGATCGCCGACGGCGACGAGGCAAGGCGTGTCCGCCATGTCGGCGACCTTGCCCAGGTTCTGTAGTCCGCGGTCGGTGCGCAGGACGGAGGCCTGGCAGTACGGACAGACTTTGGACATCGAGGAGCCGAGGCCGAACTCAATCGGGGCACCACAGCTCGGGCATTGACCTTGCGCGACAGCCATTGTTCTTCAGATAGGCCAGACGACCTCTCCCCCCTCAGGCAGAGAGCTAGCCGCCGTGGACTGTATCAGCCTTTGCCAGGTCCGTCTCAGGTGTTGGCTGCGGGCGCAGCAGCCCGCGAATTTTCCGCGGATTGCGCCCACATTTACTGCATGACCGCGGTGGCCACGTTGAGCCCGATGGAGACCAGCAGCAGGACGAATCCAAGGCAGACCAGCACGATGGATATGCGGTTCAGCGTGCGGGACAGCTTCGGGTCCGACTCACGCTTGGTGAGCGCGATCACCGACAGGGTGATCGGAAGCACGGCCAGGAGTCCACAACCCAGGCAGATGGAGAGCACCGACAGCACCATCCAGATGGTGAGCCAGGTCTGCGTCGGGGCCTCCACACCTGGCGGCGGCAGCGCAGGGGGTGCGACTCCAGGCACCGGGGGTTGATACGGATTCATGCGTCGATTGTCGGGGAGCATCGCTTTCGAGGCAAGGACAGAAACCGGAAACCCTGCAGATCCGCGCGGCTCCGGCGAGCGGACCTGCGTCGCTCGTTTCCACGCCCGAGCGACCGTCGCGCGACTGTCGAGCGACAGTCCAGCGTTGCGACGGGTGTACCTCCTGGCTCAGGCGTTCTCTCGAGAAAAACGCCTGTCAGCGATTCCCCGAGTGTTGCCGCGCGGCACTGAAATTGGCTTGACCGCGCGGTCGTCCTGAGCCAGGATGGACCCGGTTGCGCGCGAATCTTCGCGCCGCCATTGCCTGTTGGGGGTTTCCATGCAGTACCACTACCAGGGCGGGGTCCAGCCTCCGCCCAAGAAGTCCGCCTTGCCCTGGATCTTGGGGGGAGGGTGCTTGCTCTTCGTGGTCGCGGGCGGCGCGTTCGTGGTGCTGCTCGGCTTCCTGGCGGCGCTCGGAAGTGACAGCGCGGAAACGACACCCGCCGCAGCCGCGGCGCCTGCCCAGTCGTCGGTCGCGCCGCTACCAGCGGCGCCGCAGTCGGGGAGTCGCTTCGTCAACGAGCGCTCTGGGCTCGAGTCCGGCGGCAAGCTGTTCGACAACTTCACCGCGTTCTCCGTGGACTACCCCGCGCAGTGGACACTCAAGGATTCGCGCAAGGACGGCAGCTTCGCGGTGATGACCAAGAGCCGGCAGGTGACGGACGTGATGTCCGTCGAGGGAGCCAAGGCGACCTTCACCTGGTGGAGCCACGAGAAGGGGGCGAAGGGCATCATCGACGACCTGGACATCACCGGGCCCAAGAACGTGAAGCGAGGCCCCGCCAGGGTCGCCGGCCGCGACGCCTACGACGCGCAGATGTCCGTGCGCACCAAGGTCGGCGAGTCGACCATGTTGATCCGCTACATCGCGATCCCCGAGGAGGCAGGAGCCAAGCGTGGCTTGCTCTTCGTGGTCATGGCGGAGGCGGGGTTCGGCATGGGAGAGAAGCCCGAGGAGCTGGGCTCCAAGGGCGATCTCAAGACGCTCTTCGACTCGCTGCTGGTTGGAGCCGACGTACCCCAGGCGTCGCTCGCGCAACCCTGCGGGTACAGCTCATCGGACAACTGCATGACCTGTTGCTCCATGTACGGTCACAACCGGGCTTCAGGCGTGGGCAACCGCTGCACGTGCCAGTAGGAGCGCCGACGATCGTCGGCTTGGGCGCTCAGCCCTCCTCGGCCAGCGCCTCTTCGACCAGCGCTCGCAGCTCGTCGCGCTTCGGGTCCCGCCGTCTCGAGCTCTGCTTGGCCTTCGCCGCGCCCATGCGCGCTGCGTAGGCCTCCATCTCTTCGAGCGTCTCCGGGACCTGGTCGTCGGCCTTGCGATTGAAGAGCCGCATCAGCCACGGCTTCGAGTCCTCGAGCTCGAAGTTGCCGTTGGCCAGCGCGTCCGGGGCGCTGCGTAGCAGCTCTGCGATCCGGGGGTTCGAGGCCAGGAGGGCGTCGGCCTCCTTGAGCACCGCGGTCTGCGTCGTCGACAGCTCCCGCAGCGCGCCCCGGAGGCTCTTCTGCTGCCAGCTCGCGAACAGCGCCGTCGCGATGGCTAGCTCACCCAGGCTGAGGCGGGTGAGCTTCACGACCTGGGGGCCGCCGCAGCTCTTGGAGTAGATGTGCGACCCCTCCAAGAGCAGCACTCCGAAGCCGAGCCCGACGGCGGCGAACTCGGCGTTTACCTCGAGCTCGGCCGGCGAGGTGCCTTCCTCCGCGGTCTCGAAGAGGAAGACGTGGCCCAGCGCGATGGCCAGGTTCGTCGTCAGCTGAACGGGGTACTTCAGCTCTGCCGCCAGCACCCGTAGCAGCCAGCCGTCTCCTCGAGGAACCAAGCGCTGAAGTTCGCCCGCTGAGTCGGTGGTGCTGCAAGAACCGCTTCCACAGCCCCCGCTGCCGCAGCTCCCGCCGCTCTCCTCGCTCTCGCCGATCAGCTCCAGCTCGAGGGGCACGTCGTCCAGGCCGGCGTGGCGCTGCATGCGGCGCAGCAACCGGCGAGCGCCCCTGGCGTTGGGCGCGAACTCGTCGGGGAAGTACTTGGCGTTGGGCAGGACCAGGGGGCGCTCGCCGAGCTCCTCGGCGAGCTCAGCGAGCAGGCCACCGAAGCGGCGAACCACGGCCTTGATGCCATCGACGTCGGGCAGGTACTCCATCCGACAAGCCTGGCAGAGAAGCAACGGCTGGACAATCCGCGTCGCGGCCCCGCCGGAGCAGAGCGCTTCCCATCACCTCCCGGTTCGAGGCTAGTGTCTTTCCGGTGTCCCCCGCGCTGGCCATCTGGAGTCGCCGCCTCGCCGCCTCAGCGCGGCGCTGGTGCCGTCGCGCCCCGGCGCTCGGGTTGCTGATCGCGCTAGGACTGGCGCTCTGGCCCGGCGCTTCTCGCGGGGCGTCTCCGGAGGAGGCTGGCGAAGCGCCGAGACAGCTCGAGCTATGGGACACCTCGCAGAGCTATCCCCTGGGCGACGGAATGTGGCTGCTGCCCGACCCCGAGGACACCATCGACTTCGCAGCCGCCCGGGCCGCCTTCGCGGCCGGGCGCTTCGAGGCAGTGGAGAGCGAGCGCCCGCGGCTCGATTTCCGCTGGAAGGCGGCCTGGGTGCGGGTCGTGCTGGTCAACCGTACTTCCGTGCGGCAGTGGAGGTTCTGGCAGCCCCACCCGATGCCCGACTACGTCGAGTCCTATTTCGCGTCGTCGAGCGGTGACCCGGGCACGCTGCGCCCGGAGGACTTCGACCACCAAGAGCTCTACTCGCGGCTAGCGCCCCGGCGCTATCCTCGACGTGGACTCACCCTGGAACTCGACCTGCGCCGGGACGCGCCGGCGGTCCTGTATCTCAAGTATCGTGGGCGCCTGCAGGCGCTCACCGCCGAAGTGTCGACGCACGAGCGCTTCGACTCCGCCTACTCGCTCGCGCAGCTGGCTCACGGCCTCTTCTACGGCACGCTGCTCGCGCTCTTGCTCTACAACCTGACGCTGTTCGTCTCCCTGCGGGATGGGGCCTATGGCTACTACGTCGTGCATGTCGGCTCGACGCTGTTCTTCTTCTTCGTGCGTAACGCGCACATCGGCGAGGTGCCGTTCTCGATCGCGTTCGGCGAGTTGATAGCGCGGCGCTGGGAGCTGACGACGGTGGTCATTCACTGGGTGATCATCATCGGGGTCACCGGTTTTTTCCGGCTGCTGTTCGCCACGTCGAGCCTGGCGCCACGCCTGGACAGGCTGTTGAAGTGGATCGCCGTGTCTCCGCTGGTTGGCGCCGTCACGGTGTTGCTCAGTGACGGGCGCTTCGGGGATAGCCTGGCCGGGCTGTCCCAGCTTGCGAGCTTCATCGCGGTCCTTTCTGCGGGGATCTGGCTCTGGCTGAAGAGGCGTCACCCGCTGGCGCCCATCTACTTGACGGCGTGGGGCGCGCTGCTGCTGAGCAGCGCGGCGTACGTCCTGCGCTACTTCGGCGTCCTGCCCTACAACGCCTTGACCGAGTTCCTGCCGCAGTTCGGCGTCGGGAGCGAGGCGGTGCTGCTCTCCCTGGCGCTGGCCTATCGCGTCCGCCTCCTGCAGGCAGAGAAGGCGAGGGCGGAGGAGGCAGCGCGGCGCGCGCGCGCGGACCGCGACGTGCGCCTTGCTCAGGAGCGGGCGGCTGGGCTGACGCGCATGATGGCAGCGACCGACGCCGAGCGTCGTCGCGTGGCCCGAGACCTCCACGATGGCCTCGGGCAGTTGCTGAGCGGCGCCAAGGCGCTGGTGGAGCGCCAAACCAAGAGCCTGAAGCCCCATTTTACCGCGGGGCAACATGAAGAGCTCGCTCGCGTGGCGGAGCTGATCCAGCTGGGCATTCAGGAGACCCGCAGCATCAGTCACGGGCTGCACCCCGAGCGCCTCGATCGAGTCGGACTGACCGCGGCGCTCAGAGGTCTGGTGGACGACTTCCCCGAGCGCGAAGGCTTGATCGTCGATGCCGAGATCCGCGACATCGATGGCTTGCTCGGCCGCGAG
This sequence comes from Myxococcales bacterium, assembly GCA_020430865.1. The sequence continues at coordinate 3,325 of JAGQIY010000971.1, read as the reverse complement.
GCGGAGCTCCACCTCTACCGCATTGCCCAGGAGGCGCTGAAGAACGCCTGGGTGCATGGGAGAGGCGAGCTGATCAGCGTGTCTGCCAGCCGTGATGGCGACTTTCTCGAGTTCAGCGTCGTCAACGATGGGGTGCGCTTCGACATCTCGCGGGCGCAGGGCCTCGGCCTGATCAGCATTCGCGAGCGCTGCGCGGCGATTCATGCGGAGCTGACCATCGAAGCCCCCGCCGAGGGCGGCGCCGAGCTGGTCGTGCGCGTTCCGATCCAGGAACCGTGAGCGAAGCCGAGTGAAGCGTATGCGTGGGTGAGGCTCATGGCGTGAACCGGTGAGACGTTGGCTTGCTCGAGGCTGCCGGTGACGTGATCCGTCGACGAGTGAGTGACGGGCAGGACGCGTCAGAAGACGAAGCTCCCGCTCATCTTCATGAACCCCGAGTTCTGAGCGAAGGGGAACAGCGCCAGGGTTTCGGGGGTGTTCATGCCAATGGTCAGAAAGAACATGTTGTAGGAGTCGTGCTCCGGATCCTGACCGCCCATCATCAGGTCGACGCTGAATCGAAAAAGCGGGCCACCCTCGACGCCGTAGTACCAGAGCTTCGGCATGCGAACCATGCCGACCGCGGCGCGCATCCCGAAGAAGGAACTCTCGGCGTCGTGGTCCACGCCATCCTCCCGCATGTTCTCGAGCATCATGTCCTCGGGCATGCCCTGGCCCACCGAGAGGGTGAGCTCATGAATGAACGGCTCCGGCGCCCAGGCGCCAGCCACGGAGACATTCAACAGCTTCAGGAGCCCGTACTGTTCCAGGTGTGCGGTGGCGAAGTCGAGGCTCTGGGACTTGACCTCGTCGACCTGATCTCGAGGGACGTTGGACGGCGCGATCCCCTGGTACTTCAGTCGCCGTGCGAAGATCCTCGTGGAACCGATGGTCTCACGCGCGTCGCCGACTAGCCAGTCCAGGTTGGCCAGACCCGCCTTGAGGTAGGGGATGCGATCGAGCGGGTCGTCTTTCTGTTCCTCCAGGCCTTGCTCGATGCTGTCCGCCGCCTCCTGATACACGAGACCAATGAACGTGTGCAGGTGATGCTCCGAGAGGTTCGTGTAGAAACCCTTCGAAGCCACGTAGGCTGCCGAGATGCTGCCGATGTCCGGCTCGTCTAGCTGAGCTCCCAGCAGGGCGTCGAAGGTCAGGGATAGATCGTCCCGTTCGAAGCGCCGCTTGAAGAAGCCGATGGGGGAGCCCAGGATGAACCCGGCGCCGTAGAACGGGCTCGCCACTCGCTCGTTGGCCTTGTCCGAGGCGAACTGGTGGGTCGTGGTGCTACCGGCGAAATACAGCTTGAGCGCGCCGAAGTTCAAGCCAGCGCCAAACGCGCCCCCCGAGAGGTCGATCTTCTGCATGCGCAGGTCGCAGGTGGGCACTCGAAGTGCCGCGGGGATGTAGGTGACGGTGTAGTGCGCGGCGGCGACGCTGTTCGAGAGGGAGAGTTCAGGCAGCAGGTGTTGCTCGACCAGCGCGGTGGCGCCAAACACGCTCGAGTTGGTGTTGATGGCTCCGTACATCAGGTTGTGCGCGACCGTGCCGCGGATGATCTTGTCGTCGCCACTGCACACGTCCTGGGCAGAAGCACGCAGAGGGGAGAGCCACAGGACGCACGCGACCAGGCCGGCGAGCATCCAGCGGCGGTTCATTGGGGCGCTCCGGAAGTTCCCTGGGCTCGTAGCTTTGGGAGCAGCTTCTGACAGCTGGGTGTCGCACTCAACAAGTCCCGCGCGATGGCGAAGTCGACGCAGCGCTTCCCGTTCAAATCCGTGAGGCAAGAAGCCAGGTCAGCCTCACTCGCGCCCTCATCGCAGCGATGGTCCGGTTCGAGGTCGGCGGCGATCAGTACGTAGAGGTCGATGGGTCGCTCGGCGTCTCCGCAGGCGGACTCGAACTCCGCCAGGCGCCACAGCACGTCGGCGCAGCGCCGGCTTCTGGTCAGCGGATTCAGACCGTCGGGACCCAGGCCTTCGAGGGGCATCGGTTCGCCGTCCTTGCGCTGCAGGATCAGGATGCAGCCTCTCGCAGCGAGATATCCCGAGAGGTCGTCTCCCAGCGTCTCGACCCGCTGGCAGTCCAGCGCATTGACGTTGTACGCGCAGCGAAAGTCTGCCTGAGTCGGCTTGGAGACGGCGCATGCGTACTCGTCGACGAAGCGCTCGTAGAGCGCGTTGGCGCGGTCGGCGTCGCCGCTGCATGCCTGGTTGCGACTCGCGATCGCGAAACCTGCCTGGCGACAGGGTTCGTCGCTGTCCAGTTCGTAGCTCCCAGGGCAGCCGAGCAGAAACAACCCGGCGCCGAACGCGAGCGCGCCGACGATGCCTGCTCGTCCGAGGGTGAGCCATGAGTGTTTCCGTGCGGGTTTGGGGGGGAGGGGGAGCTTCATGGTCGCCTCCTCCGCCGTAGCAACAGGCCGAGCCCACCCAGTGGTGCAAGCAGGCCAAGCGGCTCCGTACGACCCGCGGGCGCGCCCGCGCGACACAAGCAGTCGTGGGGGGTACCCGCCGCGAAGCCATGGGCCTGCGTCTCTGCCCGCGTGCTCTGAACGCAGACGGCTGGCGAGTCATCGCAGCAGCTGCCTGCGACGCAAGAGCCCGAGCTGCAATCGGAGCTCTCCTCACAAGGCGATCCGGCGGGGAGCGCGGCGGAGTCCAGGCAAGCGGTTTCCGTGCCGCTACAGCCCACGGGGCAGGCGTCGTCCGGGGAACCCTTGGGGGCCGGGGAGCACTCGCCGTCCTCGGGGGAACCGCGCAGCGCGCTGCAGACGCCGCAGACGTCGCAGGGCGATCCGCAACACACGTTGTCGATGCACGTCAGACCGCCGCAGCTGGAGGCGTCGTCGCAAGGCTCGCCCTGCAGCGTGCACAGGCCTCCCTTGCACGGCACGCCTTCGACGCAATCCGAGGTGTTGGTGCAGAACGTGGGGCACCCTGGGTCCACACCATCGCAGAGATAGCCGTTGCACGTGCCGCTGGGGTCGGGCTGGTCGGCGAGCACCTCGCAGCGACCCGCCTGGCACGCGTTGCAGGCTCCTGGGCACTCGTCGTCGCTGCTGCACTCGGGTTGACATTGCCCCGAGGAATCGCAAGTCGTGTTGCAGCTGTCGTGATCGGGGGCGTCGACCACCGGGACGCACAGGCCTGGATTGGTCGTGTCCCCACAGGTCTCGCAGCTGCCACAGCTCTCGACCTCGCAGCAGTTGCCATCGACGCAGAAGCCGTTGTCACAGTCGGCGCCGCTCTGGCAGCTGTCGTGGTCGAGCACCAGCTCCCAGGTGTCG
>JAGQIY010000970.1 GCA_020430865.1 Myxococcales bacterium | reverse complement strand
TGGGCCAGGATGCCGTGCTCGCTCGGGCGGTCGCGGCGGGACCTCCCGGTGCGCCGATCCACCGGCGGGCGCTTGGGCAGGCCGCGCGTCTTGATGTCGACGTCGACCACCACGCGCGCCCCCGGATGGAAGCCCGCGCGGTTCGACGGGTACTCCGGGTCCGCGTTGCCTCCGAGGTTCCAGCGCGCCAGGTCCTCGTCAGCGCCAGCGGCCGCGATCCGACCCTTCAGGCGCGGCACGTCGGTCGGCTCGTACGGAGCTTCGATCTCCACCGACACCTCGGGCACCGGTTCGGGTTCGGGTTCGGGTTCGGGTTCAGGGGGGGAGGGCGCGATGGGAGGTGTCGGGGTGGCCTCGGGGGGCGCCGAGACGGCCGCCCTGGGCGTGCTCGACGACGCTGGATTGCGCGCTGCGGTCGCGGGCTCCGGGGGTCTCGCTGCGCCGCTCGAGGGCGGTAGCGAGCCCACCGCGCCGGAGGTGGTCGGCGTGCAGGCCACCAACAGCGCCAGCAGCGCGATCGCGTCGAGTCTTGGCCAGCTGCTCGCCATGGCTCCGCTCTCGTAGCAGACGCTCGCAGGTAGGACAAAAGCGCTGGGGCCTGCCAGCGCAGGCCCCAGAAACGACGCGGTGATCGACCCGGCCGCTACTTGATGTCGCTGGGGCAGCCCAGCACGATCTGCACCGAGGAGCCTTCCTGCTTGGCGGTGTCGCAGGCGTTGCCGCAGAGCACGATCTTGGTCTTGTCTGCGTTGTACTGCCAACCGTTGGCGCTGTTCTCGCAGTCGGCGTTGTCCTGCTGCAGGTTCACCGCCGTACCACCGTCAGGGGTGACGATGACGTTGACCTTGTCACGGTCCACCTCGCCGCCTCCGGAAGCCTGAGGCACATCGAACTCACAGGTGAGAACCGTGCCGCTGATCGCTTCCAGCGCCTGCGAGAGCTGGTTTGCGAAGTCCTGCGGACTCGACACGTTCGTCAGGTCGAAGTGGCAATCGCCGACGTCCGCGTTTCCGTTCGGATCTGCGGTGCAGGTCGGGCTGCTCGCGGTGCCTCCAGCCTTGGCGATCTGCGACAGCAGCGAGCGCGCGCCCTCGCTACCCGGAGCTCCGATGACGAAGGTGCGGATGTTGAGCAGGTCGTACGCGTTGGGCACGTCGGTGTTCACCAGCTTGTTCAGCTCATCGGGGGCGCAGGTCTCGAAGCCGTCCGTGATGAGCACGACGAACTTGTTGCCTTCGAGGTTTCCCGCCTGGAGCTGCGTCAGCAGGTGCTTGTACGAGAGGATGGTTGCGCCGGCGAGCGGCGTGCGGCCGCCAGGATCCACGGTGCCGAAGAACGCCTTGATGCCGGACAGCTGCGTCGAGTCCAGGCTGGTGACCTGGATGTTGGGCGTGCCGCTGACCTGACACGAGTTATCGCGCGGAAACATGTTCACGCCAACGCCGACGTTGGGCTGAGCTTGCAGCTGGTCGAGCGCGGCCTCCAGGGCGATGCGCGTGTCTTCCCACTTGGAGTTCAGCGACTGGTCCTGCTTTTGTGGCGAGTTCTCGCACTGGGCGCTGGTCTGGGTCGGGGGCGGGTTGCAGTTCATGCTGCCGCTGCGGTCGATCACGAACAGCATGTTCGCGGGCACGCGATCGCCGGTCACCTTGTCGAAAGCGCAGCCTGCGTCCGGGTCGATCCCGGTGCCCCCGCTGCCGCCATTGGTACCGCTGTCGATGAACCCGCCGAAGCCGTTGCCTCCGTTGCTGCTACCCCCGTCGTTTCCGGAGCCTCCGTTGGCGCTGCCGCCGTTGTTGCCGGAGCCTCCGTTTCCCCCAGAGATCGAGTTGTCGCCGGCTGTGCCGCCGTCATCGCCGGAACAGCCTCCGGACACGGCCACGGCCGCTGCGCAAGTTGCAAAAAGGAAGGTAAGTCGGGAGAACGAATCGATTCGCACGGGCGAACTCCTTGCAGAAGTGGGGGGCTTCAAATGTATCACTCGCAGCGCCCATGGGGAGGCGATTTCCGCAGGGTGAGCGTAGACTTCCGAGCTTATCGGAAGCGCGACGCGAGCCCAACGTGGGATATGTGCGCACCTCCGCTCCCGCCCGCGTGCGAGTCCTCGAAGAGGACTGCTCCGTGGTGCGTCGTCTCGAGCGTGGCGGTGGTGCAACGGTGTGGAGAGCGTCCGAGCTCTCCAACTCCCAGGATCGGGCGCGGAGGTCGCGCTCGTCGTCCCTGGAGCTGCTTTCGGGCCTCGCTGGGGTTTGGCCTCGATTCTCGTGCAACGGGCGACTAGGGTCGGCTGCGAGGAGGGCGAGGATGAGCGACGAGTTTCAACTTGGGGCTGGATTCACGCAGGGAGAGCTCAGTGCCGGGCTGGGGCTAGGGCCGCTCGAGCAGCAGTACGAAGAGCTGTTCGCCGAGGCTCTGGCGGACGGGGTGATCACCAGTGAGGAACGCGCGCGCCTCGAGAAGGCGGCGGACAACCTCGGGTTGAACCCCAGGCGCCTGCTGGAGCTCGAGCAAGCGATGATGGCGGCGTACGAGTCCCGGCACGCCGTCCGCATCATCGAGCACTACGAGGATGCGCCCGCGTCCCTCGCGCCCATCCAAGTTCAGGCGGACGGCGACAGCGGAAGGGCGCTGTTGCTCAAGCGAATCGAGCAGCTCGAAGCCCGGGTCAAGGAGCTCGAAGCGGAGCTGCGACACGCCCAGGCTCAGATCAACGTCGAGGTCGATCTCAGCGATCTGGAGACCAGCGTCGCGGACGCGAGCGAGGATGCGGACGCGGTGTGGCGTCGTGTGCGTCGCGATCCGTCGCGCCCCGATCACCTGATGTCGCTGTTCCGGGTCTACCAGGCCAAGGGCGACGCGGACGCGAGTTGGTGCGCGGCTCAGGCGCTGGCGTGCCTGGGTCATGCCAACCCGGAGGTCCAGAAGTGCTTCGACGGCGGAAAGCAGCAAGGACTGATGGCGCCCAAGCACTCCATCGACAGCATCGGCTTCACCGAGCAAGTCGCCCATGCGGACGAGGAGCTGCTCACCGGGCAGATCTTTGGCGTGATCGTACCCGCCGTGTTGCTCGGCAAGGTCACCGGACTGCGGCGAGACAAGAAGCTCCACGTCCCTGACCCGAGCAGCAAGCAAGAGCCGGAGAAGTCCACTCTGAGTTCCGTGCGCGCGTTGACGTGGGCGGCGGCGATCCTCGGTCTACCCGCGCCGCCCATCTACCTCGAGAAGGATCGAGACGCCGGCTACCAGCACATCCCTGGGATCCCGCCGCTCTCTCTGCTCGGCAAGCGGGTGCTCTCCGGGCGTAGTCAGCTCGAGCTGGCGTTCGACGCCGCCAGACATCTCTCGTGGTATCGCCCGGAGCGCTTCATCCGGACGTTGTTCAGTTCCGTCCCCGATCTCGAGGACCTGTTCCTCGCAGCGCTGACCATCGGCTCGCCCACGCTTCCGATCGCGGAGGAGATGAAGCAGCGGGTGGCTCCCATCGCGAAGGCGATTGCGCCGGTCCTGCAAGCGGAACAGGTGGACCGTCTGCGAGGGCTGTTCCTGCGCTTCGTCGAGGAGGGGGGGCGCACGAACCTCCAGCGCTGGAGTTCAGGGGCAGACAAGACCGCGGCTCGCGCGGGCTTCGTCGTCTGCGCCGATCTCTCCACCGCCCTCGGTCGTCTCGAAGCCGAGGAGGGCAAGCTCGGCGATCTGGGCAAGGACCTCATCGCCTACTCGGTCAGCAGCGACTACCTACAGCTGCGCGGGCGCCTGGGGATTCGCGTCGGCTGAGTCCGTTCGCTCCGCCACCCCCGGGAGCCAATTGGTTCCCAGCGGATCAGAAGCCAGCAGCCTCCACACGACCTCGGTGGCGGCGATGACTCCGACTGGCAGCAACAGCACGTTGAAGCAGGGCACCCAGAAGAGCAGGGCGAAGGCCAGCCCAAAGCCCACGGTCGAGGCCTTGTGGCGCCACACGAACGCGAGGCGGGCGCGCATGCCCACACCTCTGAGAGTCAACGGATAGTCGAAGAGGTTCCAGGCCAGTCCGAGCCCGGTGACGAAGAAGCTCAGCGGCGTCGTGACCACCGACGCGGGGGCGACGAACAGCGAGATCAGCCAGAGCAACAGCAACACCGGGGCGATGAAGCAAGCAGCGACGGCTTGCGCCTTGAGGCCGTGCCATATTTCCGCAAGGAACCCGATCGGGGCGCGGGGTGGGGCGCCGAGTTCGCGTTCCTGGATGGCGACCAGCTGCTCGAGGGCAGGGCTACTGAGTGGGGGAGCCAGGATCAGGGCCACGAGCACGCACACCGCCAGCGCGAGGCTGGCGAGTAGCCAGCTCGCGACGCCCGCACCGAGCTCTGCCAGCCAGCCCGACTCCGGACCCGCCCAGGCCGCCGCCCAGGGTTGGACGACGCCGATCGCGAGCCAGCCTCCGAAGGTCACGAGCACGAACAGCACGGCCCCGGGAACCAGCGAGTAGGGCCAACTGCTCGGGTGCACGAGCAGGAAGCCGAACGCGCGGAAGACAGCGGCGAACCCGCGGAGGAACCCTACTGGCTTGTGGCTCGCCAGGCGCGCGAGGGGCGCGTCACTGACAGCTGCCAGCGACCCAGAGGTAGAGCTTTCCGGACTTGAGGCCTTCATTGGTGTCGACGACACGTTCAGCGGACGTGATCTCGAAGAACGCTTCCAGGGTGCCGGAGGTGACCAGGTCCGACTGGCTCACGTTGCCTGACATCGCGCTCCCTGGGTAGGTCTGCCCGACGCGGAAATGGATCTGCTTCGGCGTGTTGTCGATGCGCATGAACTTGGTGACGCTGATGTCGAACCCGTAGCGCGCGTCGTAGTCTCCGAGGGTCGGCACGAGGCTCGTCATGTCGTCCTGCCAGGAAATCACGACGCTCCCTCCCAGACCGTCCTCGCGAGTCGCCGTGAACCCAGGCCCGCAGACCGTGTTTCCAGGGTCTTGATCGTAGGTCCCGGTCAGCTCGACACCGTCGAGTTCTCCATACAGAACGATGGTCATGGGGCCGTCGATGGTGGGGCGAGGTGGCGCGTCCACGAACGGGTCCGATGCGGCATCCATCGCATCCTCACCCCCGTCCACGTCGATCGAAGCGTCCTGAGACTCTCCGCCAGTCGCGCCGGCCCCGGCGCTGCCCCCGGACCCTCCAGCGCCGCCGCTCCCCGCGGTGGACACGTCTGGGCCCGCGTCCTTGGACGAGGACTCGCTCGACTCACTGCTACAGGCCGAAGGACACAGCGCGAAGACGAGGGCGGCGACGGTGAGGATGGGCAACGTTCGCATGGCACTCTGGTAGTTATCGAAGTTCACCGCCCGCGCCCAGTAGTTCTGCGATCGGACGTGGGGTCGGTGATCTGGGCCGGGATCCGCATTTCGCTCCTCGGTTCTCCTGCCGCCAGAGCTGCAATTCGGCCGGGGGGTTGCGAGTCGCTCCCGATTATCTGCAAATCACGGCTGCGCTTGGTCTAACTTTGGGCAGGGACGTGGACCGAGACCGAGCTGCAAACGCCCACGTCTTGGCCCAGGAGCCCCCGCGAGACCGCTACGATGACTGAAGACGTGTTTGGCATACTCGGCACCACGGTTGCCGGCGCCTATCACGTGGAAGAGACGGTGGCCGAGGGGGGCTTTGGTGTGGTGTATCGCGCCTATCACACCGGGTTCCGAGCGCCCGTTGCGCTCAAGTGTCTGAAGATCCCCCAGGGCCTCGGTGCCGCAGGGCAAGAGCTGTTCCTCGAACAGTTTCGAGCGGAGGCGGAGCTGCTCTTTCGGCTCTCGGCGAGCATCCCCACGGTGGTGCGCCCGCTCCACGTCGACGCGTTGATCGCTCCTGGCGGCGCCTTCGTTCCGTTCATGGCGCTCGAGTGGCTGGAGGGGGAGACCCTGGAGGCGCTCGTCAGACGTCGCAAGGCAGAGGGCCGCCCCCCTCTTTCCGTGAAGAAACTTGCACGGCTGCTGACTCCCGTCGCTCGCGCCCTCGAGCGGGCGCACAACTTCAGCTCCGCCGAAGGGCCGATCTCCATCGTCCATCGCGACCTGAAGCCGGAGAACATCTTCCTCGCCAGGGTCGCCGGCGAAGACGTCGTGAAGATCCTCGACTTCGGCATCGGCAAGGCCAAGAGCGTCGCTTCCCAGGTCGCTGGGCGTGCGAGCCAGAACAACGCGGGCGTGGCCTCGTTCACCCCGGCCTACGGAGCACCCGAGCAGTGGCTGCCGAAGCGCTATGGTCAGACCGGACCGTGGACGGACGTCTGGGGTCTGGCGCTCACCCTGGTCGAGTCGCTCACCGCGCGTCCCGTCATCGACGGCGATCACGCGGCGATGATGGGCACGGCGCTCGACGAACAACGAAGGCCCACCCCACGCAACGAGGGCGTGATCGTCAGCGACGAAGTCGAGGCGGTGTTTCAGCGCGCGCTGGCGGTCGATCCCCGTCACCGCTACGCCGACGCGGGGCTGTTTTGGAACGACCTCCTGGAGGTGGCCGGGCTGCCTGACCTCGCCACGGGAGGCTTGCGGCGTGACGCGCGCGCCGAGGGGTTCCGGTTCCCACAGAGCGAACACCTCGAGCTCGAGCGGCCCTCCAGCACACCACCGCCTTCGCTCAGCGTCGACCTCGGACTCGAGGCGCAGCAGACCCAGCAGGCGCCGTCGCCTCAGCCAGCGCCATCTCAGGCGACCGAGTTCCCCGACCTCGCCCTGCCGGTTCCCGCGTCCTCGGGACCAAGGCAGGCCGCAGCGAAGCCCGCTCGCCCCCTGAGCCTGGATCTGGACCTGCCCGAGGGGGAGCGCCCGGCCGTGCGCAGTCCCAGTGGCGCGAACTGGCCTGCGGTGAGCGTCGATCGACCCGCCGCGAGCGCCAGCGGCGCGAACTGGCCCGCTGTTTCAGGGGGAAAGAGCGGTTCGAGCGGCGCGAACTGGCCCGCTGCGGAGGCGGGCCCCGCGTCGTCTCGGCCGGACCCCGTCTCGGCGCGGGGGAGCAGCCAGAGCGGCAGTCGGCAGGCGGTGTCTCCGAGCTCGATGCGGTCCGAGGCTCTGCCACCCGTGTCGGCCATCGGACGTAGCTCGGTCTCGGGACAACACCCAGCCGTCGCGAGAGCGCTGCGGGTTGCTCCGACCTCCGCCGAGCCGACGCTGCGTCAGCGTCTGATGATGCCTGGCCTGTTCGTCCTGGCGGGCATCGTGCTGTCCATCGTGCACGGCTTCTATGCGTCTCAGACCGGCGAGGTGCTCGCCGTCGGGCCGGTACGAGTCGGCTGGATCGCTGGTTTGCTGGTGGTGGTCGGGATCGCGCTGGGCGTCTTGCGAGTGACTCGGCCGAGTTCTTGACTGGTAGTCAAGCTGCGGGCGTTGGACTAGAGTTTGAGGTGAGGGGTCTGCGCTAGCCCAAGCGGGCAGCGAGCCGTCGCGCTTCGTCGAGGGTGCGGGCTCCATGCGCGGCAGCGAGCCTTGGCTGACCCCGGGTCGATGTATAACCGTATGGAATAGGATGAGCGACTCACTTCCGGTCCTGATTTGCGACGATGAGCCTCGGCTGACGATGCTGACCGCTGGGCTGCTGGAGCAGCGAGGTTACACTTCCAAGGTCGCGAACGACGGCGCGCGCGCCCTGGAGCTCGCTTCCCAGGAGGCGTTTCGCTTGATGTTGCTCGACGTGAACCTTGCCGGGATGTCCGCGCTCGAGGTGATTCACGGCCTCGACGCCGCCGGCATCGAGCTGCCGGTGTTGCTGTCCAGCGGCTACTCGGCCGAGGACGTCCCCGCGGAGTTGAGGGATCATCCGCGCGTCTCGGGCTTTCTCGCGAAGCCCTATCCAGTGGACCGGCTGATCGACGCAATCGGAGACTGACGAGTCGCTTCGCCGCGCCTCTCCCCCCATGAAAAAACTCCGCTGGTCACTGCTGCGCCGAGCCGAGCGATTCGAGTAGGGTGTGCGCGGCGCGGTTCAGGCGCGCGCGGCTGGAGGGAGCATGGCGAGGACGAACAAGGGCAAGGCTGGGGCGAGCGCGAAGAGCCGGCTGGAGCATGATCCGCGACTGAGCGCCGAGGAGGCCGAGGCCTTCGTCACGGCGCTCAAGGAGCGCGGGATCCAGAACGCAAAGATCGGCGCGTTCGATGTCGATGGAATTCTACGTGGAAAATATGTCTCCCTCGCCAAGCTCACGGGTGCGCTGAAGAAGGGCTTCGGCTTCTGTGACGTCGTGTTCGGCTGGGACGTGACGGACACGCTGTATGACAACGCCAAGGTCACCGGCTGGCATACCGGCTACCCCGACGCACTGACCCTGCTCGACCCCACTACCACGCGCGATATCCCGTGGGAGCCTGGCGTCGTCGCGATGCTGGGGGACTTCCGCGGGAACGACGGTCGGGGACACCCGGGGTGTGGTCGCTCCTTGTTGCGTCGCGTGGTCAGGAAGGCCGAAGCGCTCGGCTTCGAGCCCCTGGTTGGCGTCGAGTTCGAGTTCTTCCTCTTCCAGGAAACACCCCAGTCTCTCCAGGAGAAGGGCTTCCGTGGAATGACGCCGGCGGATCCCGGCATGTTCGGCTACAGCTGGCTGCGCACCGGGCAGGAGCCCGAGCTGATGGCCAGCGTGCTGCGGGAGCTAGCGGCCTACGGTCTGCCCCTGGAAGGTTTTCATACGGAAACTGGTCCAGGGGTGTATGAGGCCGCGCTTCAGGTCGACTCGGCGATGCGCGCAGCGGACAAGGCTGCGCTGTTCAAGACGGCGCTGAAGGAGGTCGTGCGACGCCACGGCCTGGTCGCCACCTTCATGGCGAAGTGGTCGGCGGAGCTGCCTGGGTGCAGCGGGCACCTGCACCAGAGCTTGGTCCAGAACGGCAAGAACGTGTTCTTCGATCCCCGAGCGCCCCGCGGCATGTCGAAGATCATGAAGAGCTACATGGCGGGTCAGCTGAAGCTGATGCGCGAGTTCACCGCGCTGTATTCACCGACGGTGAACAGCTACAAGCGCTACGTGCCTGGCCTCTGGGCACCGCTCTTTCCGAGCTGGGGAGTCGAGAACCGCACCTGCGCGTTGCGGGTCGTCGGACTTGGCGAAGCGAACTCCCAGCGCGTCGAGTACCGGCAGACGGCCGCGGACATCAACCCGTACATCGCCATCGCGGCTTCCATCGCCGCCGGCCTTCACGGTGTGGAGCAGGGGCTGGAGCTCCAGGCCGAGGCGGTGGGCGATCCCGGGGTCGAGGGCGAGCGCCTGCCAACGACGTTGCGCGAGGCGACGGAGCTGCTCGGCAAGAGCCGGCTAGCACGTCGGTGGCTCGGTGAGGACTTCGTGGACCACTACGTGCGCTCTCGCGACTGGGAATGCCGCGCGTACGAGCAGTCGGTCAGCGACTGGGAGCTGCGGCGCTACTTCGAGATCATCTGAGTGTGCTAAGGGTCGCTCTGCCCCGGGTTCCGCGGTCGGCGCCGCGAGCACTGGGCAGGACCAGACCGAGACGGAGCAAGGGACTATGGCGCACATCTGGAGTTTTCCTACCCGCATCATTTTTGGCGCAGGTGAGACGGCGGTGGTGGGGACCGAGGCGAAAGCACTGGGGCTCGACTCCGTGCTGATCGTTGCCGACCCCGGGGTGGAAGCCGCCGGACTGCTCGCGCCAGTGCGCGCGGCGCTCGCCGAGGCTGGGGTCGGCCACGCGACCTTCACTGGCGTAGAGGGTAACCCCACGGAAGCAAATATCCGCGCGGGAGCTCTGGCCTATCAAGACGCCAAGGCGCAGGGCCTGGTCGCGGTGGGTGGAGGCTCGCCCATCGATAGCGCCAAGCTGATCGCGGTGCGAGTGACCACGTCGCGGCCATTCGAGGAGCTGGACGACGCGATCGACGGTGGGCAGTTCATCCCCAAGGACGTGCCAGCCGTCCTGGCGTTGCCCACCACCGCGGGGACGGGGAGCGAGGTCGGCCGCTCGGGTGTGGTCACGCTGGAGTCGACCGGGCGCAAGACGGTGATCTTCGCGCCGCAGCTGCTGCCGAGGGTGGCGATCTTGGATCCGGAGTTGAGCGTGGGACTGCCCGCGAAGATCACCGCGGCGACGGGATTCGACGCGCTCACGCACTGCGTCGAGGCGTACCTCTCGAAGGGCGTGCACCCGATGGCGGACGCTATCGCGGTCGCCGGGATCGACTTGGTGCAGAAGTACCTGCGCCGCGCCGTCGCCCAAGGCGACGATCTCGAAGCCCGCGGAGGCATGCTGCAGGCCGCGATGATGGGCGCCGTGGCCTTTCAGAAGGGGCTCGGCGCGTGCCACTCCCTGGCGCATCCGCTGTCGAGCGAATGTGGGCTGCACCATGGGTTGGCGAACGCCATCTGTCTGCCCGCGGTTGCGACGTTCAACGAGCAGACGAGCCTTGACCGCTTGCTGCACGTCGCGCTCTTGCTCGGGGGCGAACCCGAGCCCGGCGCGGCGACGCGCGCTCTGCTGAGCTTGCGGCAGGAGATAGGCCTCTCGCCCACGCTGTCGAGCGTGGGGGTGAAGCGCGAGCAACTCCCGCGGCTGGCCGAGCTCGCGTTCATGGACGCTTGCCACCACAGCAATCCGCGGGAGTGCACTCAGGCCGACATGCTGAGTCTGTACGAAGCGGCGATGGGGTGAGCCCAGGGCCGCCGGTTCAGGCGCGCTGTAGCAGGTAGCTCAGCAGATCGCCCATGCGGCGGGAGTCGATGGGCGCTCCCACCTCGCGCAGCGCCTGGACGCCCGTGGTCAGGGCGAGCAAGAGCCACGCGAGTTGCCCAGGGTCCACGTCGCCACGCATCGAGGCGCGCGCCTGGCTCAGCTGGGTCGCGTCGCAGATGTGCTCCGAGGCAGTGCGCAGCGCACCGAGGTAGCGCTCCTGGAGCACCTCGGAGCGTCCGGCCGCGTGCAGGAACTGCTGCAGCGGCACATTGTCCTGCGCCGTTGCTGCGTCCATCAGGCGTCCCACCAGGTTGAACATGGCAGCGGGGGACTCGTCGTAGTGGCGGACGCCTTCCAGCAGCCTGCCGAGGAAGCGCTCGCTGACCGCCTGGATCAGCTCTTCGCGATCCTTGAAGTGGACGTAGAAGGCACCACGGGTGTAGCCCGCACGCGCGCAGATTGCGTCCAGGCTGGGGTTGTCGAGGCCCTCTTCGGAGAACGCGGCCATGGCCGCGCTGATCAGGGCTTCTCGGGTCTCCGCCTTCGCCGCCTCTCTGCGCGCGCCTAGACGACGGCGACGCTGAGAACCGGGTTGGATGGAGTGGGCGTTGCTCTGGGGAATCGACTCGGCTGAGGGGTCCGAGTCGGGGACGGAATCGGGGTGGTTCACGAGCGATCGGATACTGTCCGGTTGGTGACCACGCAACCAGCTGGCTAGCGCCGACTAGCCGGTTCTCTGCCTGATACGCCTGATAACCGCGCTTCCGTAGGGTTACATGGCTCGATACGGCTGGGTTGGTGAGCCGCTGACTCGTGCTGACCCTCGTTACCCGGCTGTCACCCCTAGGGGTGTCCGCGCTCGCCCGCCAACGCCGTGACGTCCGCGTCAGGGGGACGTGACGCGTCACGAGGCGCGTTACGGGGCGGCTCGAGAAGTGACGCAACACCTCGCACGACTGCAGGTCGCTTCACGCCACACGCAAGCGCTTGCACCCTCCCTCTCCGTGACGTGTACCCGTATGGAATCACGACGTTTAGTGACGAACGTCGGGTTTCTCCCGGGGGCAGGGGGAGCGCCCCAACCACTCAGCCCAGGGGCGGATTTCTGCCACACCAGCAAAACCCTTGGCAGCGCTGCACGTATTGGCATGGGTCTCGCAACTCGAGCAGCGAGCGACCGATGCTCGACTGGAGCAGTGCTCAGGAAACTTTTCCATTCAGGGCGATGACTGAGACCACAGAACCGACCTTGGAGAACTGACCACGCAAGAACCCAAAGAACGGAGATGCACCATGGCTGGCCGACGACGCAATAGGAGACCCCAAGCGACACTTTCTCGCCCTGAGACGGAGCGTGATGTGATGCTGGCCCGTGTGCGTCGGATGCGGCGGCGTGGGGAACAGCGGCGCGCCATGCTGACCTTGCGCGACGCTGCCTTCGAGGCCCAGGACGACGCCTCCCTCTGGACGCTCTACGCGAGTCAATGTATCCGCGCGGGAAAGCCCGACCGTGCTCATCAGGCGCTCACCCAAGCGCTATGGCTTCGTGAGCGCAATCACGATGCCGCGCGTGCCGCCGTGACTCGTCGGCTGCTGGCCGGCCTGCTCCAGGCCGCCTGACGTCCCAGTCTGCCGTTGGCAGGCGAGGAGTCGGAGCCCGCGAAGCCTCTGTCAGTCCGCCGCGCTTGCGGGCTCTGGCGCAGGGTCGGGGGCTGCACGCCAGCTCAGACCACTGGCGTCGAATGCACGTAACGTGTTGCGGTTGCAGAAGGGGCAGAGCCAGCCGACCTGGAACTTCTCCTGGTCGGCGTGGATGGCGTGAGCGGGAGCCGTCGACTCCTGCTTGCGGCGCATGTCCTTCGCCCAGCCCCGCAGCACGCAGCGCGTCTCGTCGAGGTCAGCGAAGAGTTTGGCCTGGCATTCACAGGACGATTGGATTTGCGCGTACTTCATGGCGTTGGACCGACGAGCTGCCGGGTGCCAGGGAAATAGGGTGGTTTCGCGTGGGAGGTCAAGCCCGACGGATCAGGGCATCCGACAGTCGCGCAGCTGAGGGGAGCCCACCAGCTCGCCATCTCCGGTGCAGATGATGATGATGCGCTGGTCCTTGGCGAGCTTCGCCGCCTCCGCCTTCGAGAGCCCGCGGGCCGACGCGCCCATCAGGTCGCCCGTGTAGAGCCGGATCACCGGGTTGTCGCTGAAGTCCGACTCGATGGCGGTGATGGCTCCCGAGACCTCGAGCACCTTGCCCTTGTACTTCTGGTCTGCTGCGGCTTCGTTCGCCTCGTAGTCCGCGCGCAGCGTCTGAGCGCTCACCTTCATCTCGGGTGCCTTCTTCACGGCAGGCTTCTGCTTGCAGGCCAACAGCGCCAACACCAGCAAGGCCACCATCCCAGTCCAGCTCTTCATCACGACTCCCTCATACGCCAGATCCCCAGCGGGCTTCCAACCAAGCCTGGCGGAAGCGCCGACTCAGCCCCGCGCGCTGCCAGGAGAAGCCCCGTAAGAAATCCCTTTGCGGGTGGCAGAACTCGACTATAACTGCCCCCTAACACGCGGGAATAGCTCAGTTGGTAGAGCACGAGCTTCCCAAGCTCGGGGTCGTGGGTTCGAGCCCCATTTCCCGCTCTCGAAACGGCGAGGTGCCTCACGGCCCTCGCCGTTTTTCGTTGGCGAAGGTGTCCGACGCCTGCAGTGGGACTGGCTTCTGAGGAGCGTGAATTCGTTGACAGTTACAACTGTTACATGAATACTGGCGCAGTAATGATTGGCTCGCCAGGAGGAGACATGACACGAGTTGCCGAGACGCAGGACGGGGTTTCTCTCAAGGGCTCCGTGAAGGCAGTGGACGGGTGGCTGCGGGGTATCGAGCGGCTTGCCTGGGGGGTGAGGGAAGCGGTGGAAGTCGCCGAGGAACGCCGGGTGGCGCTGAAGCGCGGACTCCGGGGCGCGACCGCCAAGGCCAGGGAAGAGAAGCAACGCTTGAGCTCGGAGTCGGAGCGCGCGCTGAAGACGGGGCGCACGTTGATGGCGCTCGTCGCTGGCTATCGCTGGCACGGGATCCGCTCCGCTTGGCAATCCAGGGCTCGCGCCGCCGACAGCCTGGAGGCACTGCACCAGAAGCACGCCGACGCCTTCGTGCAGACGTCGCTCGACCACGGCGGCGCGTTGCTGAAGGTAGGTCAGCTGCTGGCGGCTCGCCGCGACCTGCTGCCGCGCGTCTGGACCGAGGCGCTGGAGACGCTGTGTGACCAGGTGCCGCCAGCGCCGGAAGCCGCTGCGCGGCAGCTCCTGGATGAGTCGCTCTCGCCGGAGCAGTCCTCACGCATCCACGACATCGAGTGGCCGCCGGTCGCCGCCGCGAGCATCGGTCAGGTTCACCGAGCAATCGCCGACGTGGACGACGACGGCCCGCGTCGTGTCGCGCTGAAGCTGCAGCGCCCAGGCATCGCTCAGCGCGTTGGCTTCGACCTCGAGTTGCTGGAGCTGGTGGCAGAGGCGCTGGCTTCGAGCCTGCCCCCGATGGACCACGACACGATCGTGGCGGAGATCAAGGCCACGGTGCTCTCGGAGCTTGATTACCGTGAGGAAGCGGATGCAATGCATCGGGTGGCGGAGCGCTTCGCTGGTCGCGCCGGGCTGCGCGTGCCGCACGTCTTCGAGGAGTTCTGCTCCGAGCAGGTGCTGGTGAGCGAGTGGGTCGACGCCAAGCCGCTGCTCGTCGCGCTGGACGCGGCCGCCGAAGCTGGCGACCGAGGGCGCGTTTCCAGTGTGCTCGAGCTGCTGCTCTCGACGTACGTCGAGCAGATCCTGGTGCACGGAGAGTTCCAGGCGGACGCGCACCCAGGGAACTTCCTGGTGCAGGCCGATGGCACTCTGGTGCTGATCGACTTTGGCTGCATGCGTCGCCTGAGTCCCGCGATGCGTCTCGGCTTCGCCGACATCTTCGCTGCGGCGCTGCAGGGTGATTCTCAGCGCGTCGCCGAGCAGCTGGCTGAGCTCGGCTTCCGCACTCAGAGTGGCAAGCCGGACACGCTGCTCGCCTTCGCCGACATGATGCTGGGCGATCTGCGCAAGGCGCTGGCTGGGGGTGACTGGCCCGACTTGAGCGACCTGCAAGCGCGCGGCCGCGCGCTCCTCACGGCGGCGACGGATGACCCGGTGGTGGCCATACCGCCTGAGTTCGTGATGATCGGGCGCGTCTTTGCCTCCCTGGGCGGCCTGTTCTTGCACTACCGCCCGGACATCGACTTCGGCCGCGCGGTGATGCCGCACCTGGCCACGCTGGCGCTCGAGCGCGCTGGCGCTGCGTCCCACAGCGCTTGAGCTGCGGGGGTGGGGGGAGGTAGCGCGGGTGGCACCCGTGGGCCTCACCCCCAAATCCGTGGGGATATTCCGGCGACTCAGCCGTCGCGCTCGTCGGAGTCCTTGCCCTCACGGGAGCGGCCGAACAGTCGTGTATTCGGAGGAACCGAGCGGGTGATCCACATGTTGCCACCGATCACGGAGCCGGCGCCGATCACGGTCTCGCCGCCCAGGATCGTGGCGCCGGAGTAGATGGTGACGTTGTCCTCGATGGTGGGGTGGCGCTTCGGAGCGAGCGGCGCATTTCCGCGCTTGCTGCGGCGCGTGGAGAGCGCGCCCAGGGTCACGCCCTGGTAGATCTTGACGTTGTTGCCGATGTCGCTGGTCTCGCCGATCACGACGCCGGTGCCGTGGTCGATGAAGAAGCGCTCGCCGATGCGCGCGCCGGCGTGGATGTCGATGCCGGTCTCGCCGTGGGCGTGTTCGCAGAGGATCCGTGGCAACATCGGCACCCCGGCGAGGTACAGCTCGTGAGCGATGCGGTGCGCCGTGATCGCCCTCACCGCGGGGTAGCTGAAGACGATCTCTTCGATGCTCTTGGCTGCGGGATCGCCATCGTAGGCGGCGAGCACGTCGGAGTTGAGCACGCGGCGCAGTCGGGGCAGCTCCTTGAACAGGCGGAGCACCACCTCTTCGGCCCAGCCGGGCGCCCGCGGCGGCTCGAGTCGACCGACACGCTCTTCGTAGGTGATGGCGCGGTTGATCTGCTCGACCAGCAGCTCGTATGCGGGGTAGAGGCACTCGCTGACCGAGTGCCGCAGGTTGTCGCGGTTCAGAGAGCGCGTGCTGTAGAAGCCCATGTACACCGCGGGCACGAGGTGACGAAAGGCCTCGATCACCGCGCGGCGATTGGGCAGGAGCGCGCTCTCGAGGTTGTTGATCTCCGCGGAACCGTCGTAGCTCGCCACGACGTCGTCGATGGCCAGCTCGAGCTCGGCAGTGCGCGTGGGGCGGGACATGACAGGGGGAGACGAGTCCTTCAGGGGCCGAAAACCCGGACCCCGACTTGGGGTCTCTTCCTCGATGGGGTCTAACACTTTCGTCGTCGAAGTGCGCGCTCGCTCGGGCGCATCCCGCCTTTCCAGGGAAGCGACCTAGGACCGACGGTGCTCGGGCGCCAGGGGGGAGGCGCATCGCAGCTGCTGACAACGCCCTGGCAGGAACTAGGCATGTGTTCAGTATTTGGGCGTGGCGTTCGCCGCCTGACTGCGTATCCTGGCGACCCCGATGAGTGATGTCTGGGTCTTTGGCTATGGATCGCTGGTGTGGCGACCAGCGTTCGAGCACGCCGAGCGCCGTCCTGGCTTCGTGAACGGCTACGTGCGCCGCTTCTGGCAAGGTTCGACGGATCACCGCGGGGTGCCCGGGGCCCCGGGGCGTGTGGTGACGCTGCTGCCCGGCGGGGCGGCGGACCGCGTGTGGGGGATGGTCTACCGACTCCACGCGGAAACTCGCGAGGCCATCCTCCAGGCGCTCGACGTGCGCGAACAAGGCGGATACGAGCGGCTGGAGTTCGACGTGCGAGTCCCGGATGAGCCGGGCGGACCCGTGCGCGCGCTGACCTACGTCGCGACCCCGGACAACGCGAACTACCTGGGGCCCGCGCCCCTGCAGCAGATCGCAGCACAGGTGGTCAAGAGTCGCGGCCCGAGCGGCGCGAACGTCGACTACGTGCTGGAGCTCGAACGGGCACTGCAGGGCCTCGGAGCGGAGGACTCCCACGTCTCCGAGCTGGCTGAACACATCCGCGCGTTGACGGCGCAGGACCTGGAAAGAGGCAACGAGTGACGACCCCCACCCCCGACCAGAAGCGACGCGCCAAGCAGGCGAGCGCCAAGCGCAAGGCGAACGGCGCCGAGCCCAGACGACCCGCCAGCACCAACGGCAGCAGGCGCGCGAGGAACGGCGGTGCCTCAGCGCGCTCCGGCTCTCAGCTCGCGGGCCTGGAGCTGGACCACGTCTTCATCCAGGGCGCGTGTGAGCACAACCTGAAGGCGGTCGACGTGCGCATCCCGAAGCGCAGCCTGGTGGTGCTGAGCGGCGTCTCCGGATCGGGCAAGTCGTCTCTCGCGTTCGACACGCTCTACGCCGAGGGCCAGCGCCGCTACGTGGAGAGCCTCTCGGCTTACGCCAGGCAGTTCTTGGGTCGCCTCGACAAGCCGAAGTTCGACGCCATTCGCGGCCTGTCCCCCACCATCAGCATCGAACAGAAGACGACGGGCAACAACCCGCGCTCCACCGTCGGGACCATCACGGAGATCGCCGACTACCTGCGCGTGCTGTACGCGCGCGTGGGGCGCCAGCATTGCCACCAGTGTGGCCAGCCCGTGTCCGGGCAGAGCGCACAGCAGATCGCTCACGAGCTCGCCGCGTTGCCCCACGGAACCAAGCTGATCTTGCTGGCGCCGCTGCTGGTCAACCGCAAGGGTGAACACCGGGACCTCCTGGATCGAGCCCGCGCCTCGGGCTACGTGCGGCTCCGGGTCGATGGAGAGACCGTGGAGAGCGAGGGCCTCGAGGCGCTCGACAAGCGGAAGAAGCACTTCGTGGAGGCGGTGATCGATCGCGTCGTGGTGCGGGAGGGCGATCTGGCGCGGCTCTACGACTCCGTCGAGCAGGCGCTGGGCGCAGGCGAGGGGCAGCTGATTGCTCACTACGACGGCAAGGATCGCGTCTTCTCGGAGCACCTCGCCTGCACCAGGTGCGGCATCAGCTTCCCCGAGCTGACTCCCCAGAGCTTCAGCTTCAACAGCCCCCAGGGCATGTGCCCCGACTGCAACGGCCTCGGGTCCCGCGTGGCCATCGATCCGAGCCTGGTGATCCCCGACCCGAGCCTCAGCCTCGACGAGGGTGCCGTGGTTCCCTGGGGAGAAGACGTCTCCAGCAAGACCAACTGGGCTCACGGCTTCCGGGGGCAGATCATCAAGTACCTGGGGATCGACCCAAAGAAGCCGATCAAGCAGCTGAGCAAGAAGCAGCACAAGGAGCTGCTGTGGGGCACGGGAGACAGGACCTACAAGGTCAAGTGGAGCGGGAAGACGGGACAGGGCAGCTTCGAGGTCGAGTGGGAAGGCTTGATCCCGCGGCTCATGCGTCGGTTTTCTCAGACCAAGAGCGAGCGCGCCAAGCAGTGGTACGCGCGCTTCGTTGGTGATGCCGCCTGCACGACCTGCGGCGGTGGGCGCATGCGCGCCGAGAGCGCTGCGGTGAAGCTTGGTGGGCATGGGCTGGTGGAGATCTCGAGGCTCACGGTCGACGCAGCGTGTGACCACTTCGAGCAGCTGAACCTGAAGGGCGCTGACAAGGAGATCGCGGCCGAGGTGCTCAAGGAGATCCGCAGTCGCCTGGAGTTCCTGCGCGCCGTTGGCCTCGGCTACCTGTCGCTCGACCGCGCAGGGCCGACGCTCAGCGGCGGCGAGTCTCAGCGCATTCGCCTCGCTAGCCAGGTCGGATCGGAGCTCACGGGGGTGATCTACATCCTGGACGAGCCGTCGATTGGACTGCACCAGCGAGACAATCAGCGCCTCCTGTCCACGCTGATCCGCATGCGCGACATCGGCAACACCGTCGTCGTCGTGGAGCACGACGAGGACACCATCCGCGCCGCGGATCACGTGATCGACTTCGGGCCTGGCGCCGGGGTCCAGGGAGGCAAGGTCGTCTACTCTGGGGACATGCCAGGGCTCTTGCGCTGCAAGGACTCGTTGACTGGCGCCTACCTGAGCGGCGCGCGTGAGGTGAGCCTGCCGGAGATCCGGCGCGAACCGAGCGGCTTCGTCGAGGTGCGCGGCGCCCGGGAGAACAACCTGCGAGATATTTCCGTGCGGTTCCCTCTGGGTGTGCTGACGGCGGTGACCGGTGTGTCCGGTGCGGGCAAGAGCACGCTGGTCAACGACATCCTGTACCCCGCGGCCGCGCGAGAGCTGAACAACGCCCAGAGCAAGGTCGGAAAGCACTCGAAGATCGTTGGCCTCGATCAGCTCGACAAGGTGATCGACATCGATCAGCGCCCCATCGGCCGCACCCCGCGCTCGAACCCTGCGACCTACATCAAGGTCTTCGACGAGATCCGCAGCTTCTTCGCCGAGCTGCCCGACGCCAAGGTGCACGGCTACAAGCCGGGGCGCTTCTCGTTCAACGTCAAGGGTGGGCGCTGCGAGAGCTGTGAAGGCGACGGCGTGCGCAAGGTGGAGATGCATTTCCTCGCGGATGTCTATGTTCGCTGCGACGAGTGCCAGGGCAAGCGCTTCAACCACGCGACCCTCGCGGTGCGCTACAAGGGCCTGTCCATCGCCGACGTGCTGGAGCTCACCGTCGCCGAGGCCTTGGAGATCTTCAAGGCGCACCCGAAGGTCAAGGAGCCGCTCAATTTGCTTGCGGAGGTCGGCGTCGACTACCTGCACCTGGGGCAGCCCTCGCCCACGCTGAGCGGCGGTGAGGCTCAGCGGATCAAGCTGGCTCGCGAGCTCTCCAAGCGAGCCACGGGGCGCACGCTGTACATCCTCGATGAGCCCACGACGGGCCTGCATTTCGAGGACGTGCGCAAGTTGCTCGGCGTGCTTCAGCGCCTGGTGGACGCGGGAAATAGCGTGGTCGTCATCGAGCACAACCTCGACGTGATCAAGACGGCAGACTGGATCATCGATCTGGGTCCCGAGGGAGGACCAGGCGGCGGTCAGATCCTCGCAGAAGGCACCCCGGAAGAGCTCAGTCGCATCGACGCCTCGCACACCGGGCAGTTCCTGAAGCCGCTGCTGGCGCGCTAGACCTCGACTACCGGAACAACAGCTTGGCGAGCGCCTGGCGGTGCTCGGTCGCGTCGCCCAGCGTCGCGCGGCTCCACAGCATGCGCTTGAAATAGAGCTGCACGTCGCAGTCCCAGGTGAAGCCGAAGCCGCCGTGGAGCTGCACGCCCCGTTGCACGGTGAAGGAGAGCGCCTCCTCGGCAAACGCCTTGGCCATGCGGGAGGCGTGCTCCGCGACCTCGGGTCGGTCGATGGCCTCGGTGCTGCTCATCGCCGCGGCAGCGCCGAGCACCAGGCTGCGCGCCAGCTCCGTCTGCATCATCGCGTTGACGATCGGGTGCTTGACCGCCTGAAAGGAGCCGATGGCGCGACCGAACTGCTGACGATCGCTCGCGTAGTCCCGGGTCATCAGCATCACCGCCTCGGAGGCGCCGACCATCTCGGCTGCGAGCAGCGCGTAGCCGAGGCTGCAGACCCGCTGGAAGATCGCCTTGCCGTCGCCCTGGATGCGGGCGCCGTGAGGTACCTTGACCCGGTCCAGCTCGACGCGCGCGCTGCGCCGCGTCGGGTCCACGCTGGTCTCTGGCTTCACCTCGATGCCCGCCGCGGGCAGCTCCAGAATGAAGATCCCCAGCTCTCCCTTGTGGTCGACCGCCGGCACGAGCAGTAGCCCAGCGCTGGCCCCGAAGGGCACGTGGGCCTTGGTGCCGCTCAGCACCCACTTGCCCTCCTGAGGTTCCGCGCGGCAAGAAACGGCGTCCGCGCCCCAGTTGCCGCCGGTTTCGGCGTAAGCGAACGTCGCGATCGCGTTGCCGCTCAGGATCTCCGGCAGATACTGCCCCCGCTGGGCCTCGTGGCGGCCCCGCAGCAGCGCCTCCACGGCCAGCGCCGAGCCGAAGAGCGGAGACGGATAGAGCGCGCGCCCGAGCTCCTCCCAGAGCAGCAGCAGGTGCAGGGCGTCGAGCCCAGCGCCGCCGTACTGCTCCGGCACGCTGAGTCCGAGCCAGCCGAGCTCCAGCGCTTGCTTGTACAGGTCCCGGTCGTAGCCCCTTGGGTCTTCGTACTGCGCGCGCACGTGCTCTCGCGTCGAGTGCTCCGAGAGGAAGCGTCGCGCCTCCTTGCGGGCGAGGTCGTGATCCTCCGTGAAGCCGAAGCCGTGGGGGGCCTGGGGGATGAGCTGAGTGACGTCGGTCATCTTTGATCCGTATGGAAGTAGAACTGATTCTCTGCGTCGCGGAGCCGCGATGCTCACTTGCTCTTGGGCAGCCCGAGGACTCGTTCGCCGATGATGTTGCGCAGGATCTCGCTGGTCCCACCGCCGATCGTCATGCCGAAGCTGTTCATGAACGCGCGCGGCCAGTCGCCGTCATCCGGTGCGTTCTCGTCGCCGACCCACAGCGCTCCCTCGGCGCCGAGCATCTCGCAGCCGAGCTCGGCGACGCGTTGAGCCCACTCGCTCATCACGAGCTTGTTCATCAGCGGCAGCGCCATGGGACGATCGGCGTTCAGCTGAGGCGCCTCGGAGCGCGCAGCCGCCAGGGCCATCGCCTGTGCCTCGATCCAGGCCCTCACGATGCGATCGCGGAACACTGGGTCCTCGGCCACGGGTCGTCCTCCACGGCGCTGACGCCGCGCGACCTCGGCCAGGGTGTTGATACGCTCGACGAAGCCCGCGGCGCGCTCTCGCCCCACGCCCTCGTTGGCTCCGCGCTCGAACATCAGGGTCGTCATCGCGATGTTCCAGCCCTGGCCCTCCTCGCCGAGCAGGGCCGACTCCGGCATGAATGCGTCGTCGAACACGACCTGGTTGAAGCCGCCCTCGCCGCTCAACTTGACCAGCGGCTGGATCTCGACGCCCTCCGTTTCCATCGGGAACAAGAAGTAGGAGATCCCCGCGTACTTGCTGGCGGCAGGGTCGGTGCGCGCCATCAGGATCATGTACTTCGCGAAGTGGGCGAGGGTGGTCCACACCTTGTGCCCGGTGACCCGGTAGCCCCCGTCCACCTTGACCGCGCGGGTCTGCAGGCTCGCGAGGTCCGAGCCGCTGCCCGGCTCACTGAATCCCTGACACCAGATCTCCTCCGCGCTGAGGATCCCCCGGAGCAAGCTCTTCTTCTGCTCTTCGGTGCCGTAGGCCAGGATCGTCGGCCCCGCCCACTGCAACGCGATCAGGTTGACCATGAAGGGCGCGCGCGCCCGCGCGAGCTCCTGTCCTACCACGCGGAAACGGTCCCGATCGACGCCCCGGCCACCGTACTCCTCGGGCACGTCGTAGCCGAGGTAGCCCGCGTCGAAGACCTTCCGCTGCCACTCCCTGAGGTAGTCGAACTGCTGCCTCGACTCCACCTCGAGGAACGAGAGCGGCAGCTTGAAGTCTGGCTTGGGTGGTTTGTTCTCCGCTATCCACGCCTTCACCTCGGCCCGGAACTCAGCCAGCTCCTTGGACTCACCCTCCTCGTGTCCGCTCATGGCGCGACCATAACAAGCTTCGCCGGGGCCAGGATTGGAATGCGGCTCCTGCTGGGATTCGGCCCGAGGCAGGGATGCGTCGCGCGGGATGAGGCAGGCTGGTAACTTCGCACGAATGATCGAGTGGAGTGAGCAACACCAGCAGATCCGCGACATGGTCCGGCGTTTCGTCGACACCGAGATCAAGCCAAACCTGGAAGCTCTCGACCACGGTGCCACGCCGCCCTATGACGTGCTCCGCTAGCTCTTCGCTACCTTCGGACTGAAGGAGATGGGCCAGATGGG
>JAGQIY010000969.1 GCA_020430865.1 Myxococcales bacterium | reverse complement strand
GATACCAGGTCTTGCAGGGGGGTGTCCGACCGCTCGCCCTCGTCGGCGATGTAGCTATCGAGGTCCTTTCCGGTCAGCAGCAGGTACTTCAGGAGGTCCACGAGCTGCGCTCCTGCCTCGAGCTTTCGCCTGATGCCAGGTCGCTCGGAAAGCTCCAGGGAGCGGGAGCGCGACGCCTGGAGCGGTTGCTCGGAAGCAACCAGCACGCCCTGCCCACCGGCGTAGAACAGGGCCACGTGCGGAAACACCTGACGCAGGGAGTTCAGGATGCGCACGAAGGTGTGGTTCTCCATGTGATGCACCTGAACCCACTGCTGGAAAATACCGTGCGGCAACAGGTGCTGCTTGACGAGCTCGTAGTACTCCTTGCTGTACAGGCTGCTCGCCCCGGCGAACCAGACGCTCGAGAGCTCCATGCCGATGAAGTCGTACTTCTCCGCCCGCACCAGGAGGTAGTTGCGACCATCGTCGAAGTGAACCTCGACCCGTGGATCCTCCAGCGCGTGGTCGTTGACTCCGGCGAAGTAGGTCCCCGCGGCCTCGGCGATGGCCGGAGAGATTTCGACCACGTCGATGTGCTTCCAGGGATAGCCGTTGAGGGTGCCCAGGGTCGTGCCCGTGCCGAGGCCGATCACCAGCGCGCGATCCCAGTCGGAGACGAACATGCTCGGGAAGTGCGCAAAGGAATACTGGGCCTGCATCTCGTGGCCGTTGTTCCCCTGGAACTTGCCGTTGGTGTACAGCGTGTAGAGGTCATCCTTCTTGGTCACGGTGGTCACGCCGCCGTGCACGTCCTCCCGCAGGAACAGCACCTCATCGGGCTTCTGCCAGCCCTCGAAGTAGACGTTCACGCCGCTCGTGAGGCGCGCCAAATTCCACGCGGGAAATAGCAATGGTAGCGCGATCGCCAGGACCGCTGCTGCCAGGGTAGCGCTGCGCTGCTTGGACTTGGCGGGCGCCACCGCGGGTAACGTGACCAGAGCCAGGGCACCGAAGATCCACACGACGCTGTGCAGGGCGCGCTCCGAGCCGAGCTTCGGGAGCAACAGATAGCCGGTTAGCAGCGCGCCAGCGACGGCGCCGAGCGTGTTGATCGCCGTGAGCCGGCCGACCTGTGCGCCGACCCGCGGATCCGCCGCGACGCGCTGCAGGAGCAAGGGAAAGGTGAGCCCCATGAGCGTCGTCGGCACGACCAGGATCAAGAACGCGGCGCCGGCGCGCACCGCCTCGCGGCCCCCGAAGGACGTGACGTGACTGCCGAGTCCGCCGAAGAGCATCGGGAGGCGGTCCCAGGCGGGCAGAGTGATGGCCATGCCGAGCGCCGCGGCAGCCAGCCCGATGGGCAGGGCGGCGGAGCCAAACCTCAGGTGCACTCGCGGCGCCACGGAGGCACCCACGAACAGACAGATCAGGAATACCGCGAGGATCAGCCCGAAGGCATACGCGCTGTTGCCGATGATCAGCGCGAGCAGATGCGTGAAGATGACCTCGCAAGCGAACACCAGCGCTCCCGAGGCGAAGGCCAGAATCGGGAGCAGCAGGCCGATGCCAGCGCTGGACTCCTGTGTCGTCTCGGCGAGCTGGGGTGCTTCGAGCTTGCTCCCGCTCGCCATTGCCAAGACGCCGATGCCCGCACTCCCGAGCGCCGATGCGACGAGCGTGCCGGCGAGGCCGAGCCAGGGCAGGATCCAGTAGGCGGCGATCAGCGCTCCCAGCGCGCCGCCCAGGGTATTGGCGGCGTAGAGCTTGCCCAGGCGGGCCTCTTTCTCGGCGTTTCCTTGGGGATCACTACCGAGGTCACTCCCCACGACTCGAGACAGCAGCGGCAAGGTCGCTCCCATCGCGGTCGTGGGGACGACCACGAACAGGACCGCGAGCAGCCAACGTGCGACGCTGGCGAAGACCAAGGAGTCAGGCGCCTGCTCGATCAGGGCGAGATACAGCGGCGTCAGCGCCTTGAAGGCGAGTGGCGCGAGGCCGACCGCCAGCCCGACCACTAGCTCGAGCACACCATAGGCGAGCAGCGGCCGTTTCACGCGATGAGAGAGCTTGCCCCCAAGGTGGGCGCCGAGCGCCAGACCCGTCATGAACGCGGCCAGCACGGCGCTGACCGCGTAGGCGGTCGAGCCAACGACGTACGACAGGTACTTGGAGAAGCCGATCTGATCGACCAAACCGGTGAAGCCCGAGCCGATGAACAGCGCACGGATCAACCCGAAGCGAACGCTCGTGGAGCGGGTCGGACTGGTCGGCGCGGAGCGAGCGCTCTCGGCGCCCAGATCAGTGGTGGACACGGGAGGGGTGGTCAAGGCGGGGGGACCATAGACACAAGGCGAGGCTCACGCAAAGACGCTGGAGCCGGGCCTACAGCTCGCCCGCGTGCCGTGGTAGCAGCGCCCCATGCACCCGGCGCTCTCAGCGGCCCTGGCAGCGGGTATCGAAGCGCCCCTGGCGAGCGCGGCGATCCCCACGACGTCCGGCAACCCGAGCCTCCGAGCTCGTTCAGACTGCCGGGGGCAACTGGGGCGGAGCGCCGCGCCGCTGACCTGGTTCGGGGAGAGGCTGGGTGGGGATCCTGTGTCTCCTGCCAGCTCTCGCCCACTCCGGAGCTTCGAGCGGCGCAGGGACGGGTCTGCCGCTCGGGGCGCGCGCCCCTGCTCTGGCCGCGCTCGAGCGCCGAGCCAGCTCCGCCACGCGCCAGCGCGAGTCCAGTGGGGGACGCAGTGAGCGGCGCTCGGGTCGATGTCGTGCGGAAACGCATTCGGGGCCTGCGTTCGGCGCACAGGGTCCCCCGCGCGGAGGTGCCCCAGCGGGTGGAGCTGACCTTCAAGCACAACCAGGGGCTCGGCCGTCACGGCTTGCTGCGGCTCACCCCCGCGTACTCGCTGCGCCTGGTGGAGGAGATCCTGACGCGAGAGCCGCCGCGGGTGGGGCTCTTGGACCCGTTCTGCGGCACCGGGACCACGCCGCTGGTTGGTGCTTCCCGCGGCTTCACGAGTCTGGCGACGGACGTGAATCCATTCCTGGTGTGGTTCGCAGGGGTCAAGACCCGACGTGTCTCCGCGGCTCAGCTGGGGCGCCTCGAGAGACCCGCCGTCGCGATGCTCGATGCGCTGCCCGAGCCCGGCCCGCTGGCGGAGGTGCCGGCTCTGCATCAGATCGAGCGCTGGTGGGCGCCGTCCGCCTTGTTTGCGCTGAGGCGGATCCGGGGGGAAATAGACGCGCGCGCGAGGCGCCCGGGCTGGTTCCGTGATGCCCTGGAGCTGGCCATGTGCCGCAGCCTGATCCGCGTCTCCAACGCCGCCTTCAACCACCCGTCCATGTCGTTTCGCGAGGCGGAGCGCGCGATCGATGCGGGGGACGTCTACGCCGTGTTCGCCTCGGAGCTACGTGCAGTGCGTGACGCGCTGGCAGACGCTCCGCGCGTGAGCGCGAACATCCTGCAGGCGGACGCGAGGACCTTGAGGGGGGTGCGTCGGGGGAGCTTCGACCGAGTCGTGACGTCTCCCCCGTACGCCAACCGCATGAGCTACGTGCGTGAGCTTCGCCCTTACATGTACTGGCTGGGGCACCTGAGCGAGGCGCGGGAGGCGGGCGAGCTCGACTGGCGCGCCATTGGCGGCACGTGGGGCGTCGCGACGAGTCGGCTCAGCCACTGGAAGCCGGGGGACGCGTATCGGCCCCAGAGCCTGACCCGTGCGCTCGGCGCCATTCGACGCAGCGAGGCGAAGAACGCGGAGCTGCTGGCTCGCTACGTCGAACGCTACTTCGAGGACGCCTGGCAGCACCTGGCGCGCTGCGCGGACCTGATCCACAGGCCGGGCAGCGTGGACTACATCGTCGGAAACTCCACTTTCTATGGGGTCGTCGTGCCGACCGAGCGCATCTATGCGGAGATGCTCCAACGGCTCGGCGCCGGAGACGTACACGTGGAAATGCTACGCAAACGGAACTCCAAGAAGGAGCTGTACGAGTACCGAGTCTCCGCGCGGCTTTGAGGCGGTGATGCGAATCGACTCTTGAAATTGCCGCGCGGCTGCCTCATGACCTCCAGCTGTGGTTCCCCCTGACGCGCTCTCCGCCGCCATGCTCGACGAAGCCATCGAACAGAGCGTGCGCAAGTCCCTCGGCCCTTGCTTGCTCAAGACCGACTACGTCGAATGGCTCTCGAGTGCGCTGGCGCCTCACGGCTTCACCCCGGAGAACACCATCGCCTGTGTCGCGACCTGCCGCGACGAGTTGTGTAGCCCATTCATCAACGCGGTCAGCGACGCCTGGGGTGAGGCGTTCAACCTCTCGAGCCTCGCTGGGGTGCCTCTGCTGGGCGTGACGGGCTTCGAGGCCGCGCTCTCCCACGCGCCTCGCTTCAACGGGCGCGAACGCTTCTTGCTCATGGGCATGACCCATGTCGGCACGGATGGGGGCGACCTCGGGATGGTGACGCGTCCTGGTCAACCCAAAGCGACGCCCGCGTGCGGCGCCCTGGCGAAGCTGCGCAGTGAGCTCCTGGCGGGCGAGGAGAGCAAGCCGGAGTTCGACGACATCGACTCCCACGACGTCGAAATGAGCCTGCTGCGCCGGCGCTTTGGTCACCTGGGGGACCGGGAGCACGTGCCGACCCTCGCGGAGCTCACCCAGGCCGCAGCCGCTGCCATCAGCGACGAACTCGAGTACTTGGTCGAGCGCTGTGTGCGCCAGCGCCCCGCGGACTTCTGCATTGCCACGGGGATTCTCGTGCACACGCCCCAGGGGCCCAGCCGCGTCGTGCCTGACAAGACCTACGCGGTCGTGCGGGATGCGCGGAGCGAGTTGACGCCACCGGCTCGTTAGCCAGTCAGCCCCAACCAGACCGCAGCCGCCCGTCACCCCACGAACGCTGGCTCGGACAGCTCGAAGACGCGGCATGACGTGCACCAAACGCCCGTTCGCTTAGCGCCGCCAGATCCGGTAGTATCTGGGAGGAGGTGCGCTGAGTGAGAGTTCTACCGTGGCTGGGCCTGGTCGTTTTGGGGGCGTTCGTCGCTGGCGCTTGCGGCAGCGGGGATGGTGAGACCGCTGGTGGTGGCTCGAGCCTGGCGGGCAGCGCGGGGCAGGGCGCCAGCGGTGGCTCGGGGGGCAGCGCTGGAACGGCGAGCGGTGGCTCGGGAGGCTTCATCGACGCGAGCTCCGGGGAGATCGAGAGCATCGTCGTCGATCCGCCCACGGCGATGATCCAGGTGGTGAACGGGGCCGTTTCCGCCACCCAGTTCACTGCCCGAGCAAACCTCGTCGGCGGCGGGACGCAAGACGTCGCCGCCAGCTGGACCTTCGACCGGCTGGACCTGGCCTCGGTGACCGCAGGTGGCGGCGCATTGACACCGCGCGGAAACAAGGGCGGAGCTGGAGTCGTGACCGCCGAGGTGACGACGAGCGATGGCAAGCAGCTGTCGGGCAGCGCGCAGGTCACCATCACGCTGAGCCTCGAGACCAACCCCGCCGGGCTCGCTCCCGGCGATATCTCCAGCTTCGATACGCCAGACGCCAACCCGAGCGGGAGCTTCCTGTATCCGT
>JAGQIY010000968.1 GCA_020430865.1 Myxococcales bacterium | reverse complement strand
GGCGCTAGACGCGCCGCACGAGCCGCTCCGGACCGACCTCCGCGATGCTTGCGTCCTCGCGGCGTCTCGTCTGCTCGACGAGCTTATCCCCGCGGATCCCCCCGGGCACGACCAGCAGACGCCGTTCCCAGCCTGGGCCGAGTTCTTGCGCCGGGTGCCACTCCCCCAGGTCCTCTGGCAAAGGCGGCGTGTTCAGTCGCTTGCGCTCCATCTGAGCGAGCAGGCTGATGGCGATGGACACCGCCAGCGGCAGCGCAAGCCACAGGTACATCATGGCTCAGCTCGTGAGCTTGGCCGCTGCCTCGTCCATCGCGTGGGCCAAGGCGACATCCCGCTCGCTGATCCCGCCGGTGTCGTGGGTCGTCAGCTCCACGTCGACTCGGTTGTAGACGTTGCGCCACTCGGGGTGGTGATTCGAGCGCTCGGCGACCAGAGCGAGCTGCGCCATCCAGCCGAAGGCCGTCACGAAATCGGAGAACTTGAACTGCTTGTACAGACGATCGCCGCGCACCTCCCAGCCGTCGAGCGTCGCGATTTGTGCTTCGAGAGACATGTCCATCACGCTAGCGGACGCGCCTCGGTGGCGCCACCGTGCCAGCGTGCTCCCGAGGCGTGCTAAGCAGCGCTCGTGAAATACGACGTATGCATCGTGGGTCTGGGAACGGCGGGCGCGGCCGTGGCACTGCAATGCGCGCGTCGCGGCCTCTCGACGCTGGGGATCGAACGCCGAGGCCTGGACGTGGCTGGGGCGCACTGGGTCAATGGCGTGGCACTCACGGCCTTCGATCGCGCCGACATCCCGCGCCCGATGGCTCCGGAGCACCGCGGGGCGCACGGGCGCTTTCATCTGGTCTGCGGCTGGGGACCGGATCGCCTGTCGCTCGCCGACGAGTGGGTGGTGGAGGTCGACATGCGCCACCTCGTGAAGCGGCTGCAGCGCGATGCGGGAGCCGCCGGAGCCGAGCTCCGTGAGGGCGTGCGCGCGGAGCGTCTGGAGGGCGACACGCTGCACACGGATCGCGGACCGATCGAGGCGCGCTTCTTCGTCGATGCATCGGGACTGCGCGGGCTAGGCCTGTTGCCGATCCCCGAGGTACCGCGTGAGGATCTCTGCGCAGCGGCTCAGGAAGTGCGCCGCGTCAGCGATCGCGTGGCCGCCGAGGCCTATTTCGCTCGGAACGGTGCAGAGCCGGACGAGACGCTGTGCTTCACGGGTGTCGCCGGCGGCTACTCGATCGTGAACCTGAGCCTTCACGCCGACGAGATCAGCATCCTCACCGGCAGCCTACCAGCGCTCGGACACGCCTCGGGTAAACAGCTGCTCGACGACTTCGTGGAGCAGCACCCGTGGATCGGCGAGCGGCTCTTCGGGGGCTCCCGGGCGATCCCGCTACGAGCGCCGCGGGGCGCCCTGGCCAGGGGCAACGTGGCTGCCATCGGTGACTCCGTGAGCCAGGTCTTCGCCGCGCATGGCTCGGGGATCGCGGTGCAGCTGGAGTCATCAAAGATCCTTGCGGAAGCAATCGTGGCTCGGGACCTGGAGAGCTACTCGCGGCGGTGGCACGAGCGATATGGGCTGAGGTTCCGTGTCTCTGACTGGTTTCGTCGCTTCAGCCAGACCCTCACTCCCAGCGAGCTCGCGGCCCTGATGCGCTCCGGCTTGCTGGACGAGCGCAGCGTGCTCGCGGGGCTCCGCCAGGAGCTTCCGAAGGCTAGCCTGAGCGACCTTGGTCAGAAGCTACCCGCGCTGTGGGAGCAACGCTGGGTGCTGGGGCGCGCGCTCGGTGTCGCCGCCCGTGAGCTGCGCTGAAGGGATGGCGATGTCGTCACGTCGAGGGTCCTTGCGCTGGTGGTTGGTCGGGCTCGGGGGGTTAGGCGCGCTGGCCTGCGGTGGGACTCGACCCAGGGCACCGGAGCCCGCGCTGATCGAGGTGCAGGCCGATGACAGCGACTCGGGGGACACGCCAGTCGACACCAGCGAACCCGGAGACGTCTCTGCTCGGATCCGCTTCGAGGCGGCTGCTCCCATCGCCCTCAGGCGTTTCCTCGAAGATTTTCATGAAGGAGCTCGTGCGCCACGACTTTCGCCGCCTGCTCCAGCGCTTCGATCAGCAGAACCTGGCTGCCCAGCGCCGGCTCGGGGTCGACGACGAGCAGTACCTCAGAGAAGCGCTGATCCCGTACTGGTCTCGAGCGCGCGTCGACGAGGCCCCCGCTGACGAAGATGCGCCGCGCTTCACCAGCGGGGACCTGCGGCGCGTGCAGGGCGTGCTGATCGATCGGGTGGACAACCTCGACTCCCACCGCGAGCGGTATCGCGTGAGCGGAATGCTGGAGCTCTCCGGCTCGGTTCGCTTCGTGTTTCAGCTGGAGGTGCGTCGGATCGGAGGGCGCTACGTCGCCGACCCACCGGTAGGTTGAGGTGTCGAGAAGACGCCGCGCTTCGCCCGCCGACGCGGCCGTCGGGGTGCCCTCACTGGATTTGCGCAAGGGAAATCCCCGTTCCCCTGGGCGAATGACCGTGTGGGCGACGGGGCTGTAACAATCCTCCCTGGATGTGCTCGCGGGTCGAGACGCGGGGGCGGCCGTTTGGTAGGTTCCGCCAATGCGCTTTCGATCCATCCTTGTCTCGGCCGTCCTTGGCCTTGGTTTGAGCCTGAATGCTGCTTCCGCGCAGGCGCAGAGCTGCGACCCCCCGAAAATCCTGTTCGTCATGGACGCGTCTTCGTCGATGAACCAGACCACCACCGGTGGGATCACCAAGTGGGATGCGGTCCAGAGCGCGGCCCATGCAGTGTTCCAGGCTCACGGTGGCGCAGCTCAGTACGGGCTGATGACCTTCCCCGGGAACACTGGCGGCTGCGCAGCGGGTGATGTGCTGGTTGCCATGGCGCCCGACACCGGGACGACCATCGAGTCCACCCTGGCCGCACTTAATATCCCTGCGGATAATGCCACGCCAGCTGGCCAGACGCTGGTGAAGGCGTCTCAGCTCACGGATCTGCCGGACTACGTCATCTTCATGACCGACGGCTGGCAGTTCTGCGACATCGACACCTCGGGCGCGCCGGTGTGCGCGACCCAGAGCGACTGCAACCTGATGGGCGCGGCCCCCTGTCCGAGCTGCAACTCCTGCCAGGGCGGAACGTCGGATCCCGCGTGCTCCGGCCAGAACGCCGATGGCTGCTACTGCGTCCGCAAGTGGCCCGTGCGCGGTGTCGAGGCGCTGGTGAACGCGGGCGTCGTGCCCTTCGTCGTCGGCTTCGGCTCGGCGACCGACGTCGTGACCCTGAACGAGGCGGGCTACGCGAGCGGTGTCGCCGATCCGAGCTGCGATCCTCAGTCCGCGTCTCCGAGCTGCTACTTCCAGGCCACGAGCCCCAACGATCTCACCATGGCCCTCGACGCGATCGTCGCGAGCCTGGTGTCCGAGAGCTGCACCGGAGACTGCGGCATCGAAGGGACCCGTCAGTGCACCGCCTCTGGCTGGACTCAGTGTGACGCGCCCGCCACGGTCGCTTGCACCACTGCCTGCGGAGACGGCACCCAGACCTGCGTCGACGGAGCGCTGACCGAGTGCGAGCCTGGTTGCGCGAGTGGCGGAGCCGGTGGCGGGTCGAGCGGCGGCGCCAGCAGCGGCGGTGCCGGCAGCGGCGGTGCCAGCAGTGGCGGTGCCAGCAGTGGCGGCAGCGCCGGCGCCACCTCGGGTGGCTTCGGCGGTGATGCTTCGACCAACGGCGGAACTGGCGGCGACGGGACCGCCAGCGGCGGCTCCGCGGGCAGCGCTGGGAGCGG
The DNA here is from genome assembly GCA_020430865.1 of Myxococcales bacterium. Next base: position 67 of record JAGQIY010000968.1, on the reverse strand, counting down.
CGCCGCTGGAAGCAGTGGCTCGGCGGATCAGGACGTGGGCGACGATGGCGGCTGCGGCTGCCGTCAG
>JAGQIY010000967.1 GCA_020430865.1 Myxococcales bacterium | reverse complement strand
GAGTGGAATGCAGGCCCTGGTCCCAGACTATCGCCTGGCACCCGAGCATCGTTTCCCTGCGCAACTGCAGGACGCGCTGGCCTGCTACCGCTGGCTGCTACGACAGGGCTTCCTCGGCTCGCAGATTGTCGTTGGCGGTGACTCCGCGGGGGGAGGTCTGACCCTGTCACTACTCCTCGCGCTACGAGACGCGGGCGATCCGCTGCCCGCCGCCGCGGTGTGTCTCTCGCCCTGGGCGGATCTCGAGGCGACCGGAGGGAGCATGCGGAGCAACGCTCCCCACGACTACGTCGGACGGGAGACACTGCTGACCTACGCCGACCGCTTCGTCACCGCCAAGGATCGCCGGAACCCGCTGGCCGCCCCGATCTACGGAGATTTTCGGGGCCTGCCTCCGTTGCTGATTCAGGCAGGTGCGGTGGAGACGCTGCTGGACGACGCCATCCGGGTGACCAGTCGGGCGCGTCGCGCCGGAGTGGAGGTCAGGCTGGAGATCGAGCCGGAGATGATCCACGTCTGGCACGCGTTCGGGAACCTCAGCACCAACGCGCCTCGAGCCGTGGGTCGCATCGGAGATTTCGCGCGACGGGCCGTCGGCTTGAGCGCCGCGGCTGAACGACCGGAGGCCCATGGCTGAAGTGCACTTTCGCGTAGACGCAGGCGTCGCGATCCTGACCCTCGACAACCCACCGCTGAACCCGCTCTCGCGAGAGCTGGTGAGCGAGCTGTGGACGGCGCTCGAGCGGATTGGCAAGCGGAGTGACGTGGAGAGCTGCGTGTTTATCGGCGCTCGCGATACCTTCGTCGCCGGCGCCGACATCCGGCGCCTCCAGCAGCTCGCGAAGGGTGAGGCTCCCGGCGACGACGAGGCGCGCTCCTTGAGCGCGCTGATCTCCGCCATCGAGGCCAGTCCAAAGCCCTGCGTCGCGGCGATCGATGGCTTCGCGCTGGGAGGCGGGTTGGAGCTCGCGATGGGCGCCCACCTGCGACTCGCCACGCCGAGCGCCAGGCTCGGCTTGCCAGAGCTCAGGCTCGGCCTGATCCCAGGCGCTGGCGGCACCCAACGCTTGCCTCGCCTGGTTGGCCTCGAGGTGGCCTTGGACTGCATGCTGAGCTCACGTCAGCTGGAGGCAGCGGAGGCCATGCAGCTCGGCCTGATCGACGAGCTGGTGCCGCGCGAAGCGCTCCTGGCGCGCGCGCTCGAAGCCGCTCGCTCCCTTCGGGGTTCACCACCCCGCCGGTCGAGCGACCTCACCACCGGACTCCCGACGCCTGAACTCGCGGCGCTTCAGATTGATGCCGCGCGGCAAAGGTTCAAGAAGCTGTTTCGCAACGTGGACTACCCCGAGCTCTGTCTCGAGGCGGTGACGCGCGGCCTCGAGCGCGGCGCCGAGGCGGGTCTGGCGCACGAGCGGGTGTGCTTTCGGCGCTGCCTGGAGCGCGAAGCCGCGAAGGGCCTGATCCATTTGTTCTTCGCCGAGCGTAGCGCTGGCAAGGTGCCCGGCGTCACCGACCAGGGCCTTCCGAAGCGTAAGCTGCAGCGCCTCGGCGTGATCGGAGGCGGAACGATGGGCTCTGGCATCGCCGTTGCCGCGCTGACCCGGGGCTTCTCGGTCGTGCTGACCGAGCGCGACGCCTCGAGCGCCCAAGCTGCCCGCCAGCGTATCGAGACATCGCTGCAGCGGTCGCATCAGCGCGGGCACCTCTCGAACACCGAGCTCGAGGCCGCCACGACACGCCTCGAGTGCCGCGGGGAGCTCGAGGCCCTGCGGAGCTGCGACGCGATCATCGAAGCTGCCACGGAGGACCTCGAGCTCAAACGTCGACTCTTCCGCCGGCTCCTCCAGCTCTGCCCCGAGGACACGCTGCTCGCGACGAACACCTCGACGTTGCCCCTCGAGCGCATCGCCGACGGCCTGGACGACGGCTCGCGCATCCTCGGGGCGCACTTCTTCAGCCCCGCCCAGGTGATGCGACTGGTCGAGGTCGTGAAGACCCCAGCCTCGCAGGCGTCGCACGTCTTCGCCCTGCTGGGTCTCGTCAAGGCGTTGAAGAAGACCTCGGTGACCGTCGGCAGCTGTGTGGGCTTCCTGGTCAACCGCGTCATGATGCCTTATGGCCAGGCGGCAGGCTTGCTGATCGACCGCGGCGTCGACCCGTACCGACTCGATCGGGTGATGAGCTCCTTTGGCATGCCGATGGGTCCTTGCCGGGTCAGTGATCTGACCGGGGTCGACGTCGGGGTGTACGCCGGTTCGATCCTCGACGCCGCGTACCCGGAGCGCGCCTACCGCTCTCCCCTGCGCAGGCTGCTGGTCGCAGCCGGGCGCCTGGGTGAGAAGGCTGGGAGAGGACACTATCGCTACATCGATGGCAAGGCAGAGGAGGATCCGGAGCTCGGGCTGTACGTCGAACGTTGCCGCGAGGAATCTGGAAACCCAGAGCCGCTCCAGCTCTCGGACGCCGACATCGTCGAGCTGTTGCTCTTCCTGGTGGTGAACGAGGCGTGTCGAGTACTCGAAGAAGGGTATGCCCAGCGCGCCAGCGACGTGGATCTCGCGCTCCACCTCGGCATGGGCTTCCCGGGGTATCGCGGCGGGCCGATGCTGTGGGCTGATCGTCGGGGGAGCGGCTACATCGCGGAGCGCCTCGACGCCTGGCGTCGTGAGACTGGGCTCGGCCTGTTCCAGGTGAGCCCCAGGCTGCGTCGATTGGCCGACGCCCGAGCGTCGCTGCTCGACGACTAGAGCAGGGTGCTCAGACACCTTCATGGGGTCTTGCGCGAGCATGGGCTTGGAATCCGCGCGGATCTACGGAGGCAGGACACTAGTCGAAGTGGATCGTTGCCTCGAAGCGCAGCCCGCTCTCCAGCTCGAAGTAGCCAAAGCCCAGGCGATCCTCGCGCCGCCCGGGTGGCTGGAACCCGAGGCTACGGGTCGCCGACGGATCATCGCTATCAGGGGTGGGAGATGTCTGCTTGAGCACGAGGTGCACCCTCACCCCCTGAGAACCCTGCAGGTCATCGCCGGGGCTCTCCTTCAGCGCGAACTGCCCCTTTCCCAGAAAGCGCAGGGTGCGCTCGATCAGGGCCTTCAGGAGCGGGTCGGGCGTCCCAGCGTAGCTCGCGCCTTCGATCTTGCCCGAAGCATCCAGCCGCAGGGTGAAGCGGATGTCACCCAGATCGCCGGCTCCGTGCTTCAGCAGCCGCGAGTCGCCCACTGCGGCGCGCGGGAGCACCCGGGTGAACGCCAGAGGGAGCGGGCGGACCCCACGCGGCAACCCCGCCGCCCCGAGATCGCCCCTGCCCCTTGGATCGCTGCCGGCGCCGTCTCGCTCCCCGGGTTGCTTCGAGCCAGGCTCCTCTGCTCCGTCGCGGGCAGTTGCGGGAGCTTCACCGGAGCTGTCGTGCTCGGGCGTCGATCTCGGAGTCCGCGTATGTTTCCGAGCGGATCTATCCAGGCGCTCCCGGGCTCGACGTTCGCGCGCAAGACGGGCGCGACGCTCTGCGCGGGCGCGACGCTTGCTGGCTTGCTGAGCGCGAAGCTTGGCCTCGCGGGCGTGCTTCTCCTCTGCCTCGGCCGCGCGCCGCGCCAAGATCGCTGGCGCTGGCGCAGCTTCGCTCTCGGGTTCATGGGGGGCCTCGGTGGCGGGCTCGGCGAGGGGCTGGGGCGGCACCGGTGAGGCGCCGGCGCGCTGCTCCCCAGCTGGATCGCCTACCATCGCGACCTCGAACGTGTCCCCGGCCCATGCGTCGTACGGCGCCTTGGCCTCGGCCTGAGGCAAGAACGACAGCAGCACCAGCGGCAGCACCGTCAACCCGTGGAGGAGCAGCGACGCGCTCAGCGCGACGATCGACCTCGTCCAGCGGGCTTGATCACGGGGCACGGGGAGCTGGGACAGCCAGTCGCCCTCGATAGTTCCCCGCATCCTTGGTGGCATAGCACCCTGCCCAGACCCGTGCCTCGAGAGCGCGCCAGGACTCGCGCTCAGGCCGCACGAACCCGGCCGCTGGCGAGGCGATTTCCCCCAGCTTGCTTGGCGACGTAGGCCAGCTCGTCAGCGCGCGCGATCAGCTCGCGGGGCGAGTCTGCCTGGGTGGCGACGCCGACCCCAATGCTCGCCGTCACGGCTTCCTCGTCGTCCACGGCGGCGCCGACCCGCGCGATCGCGTCCACGACGCGATCTGCGACGGCGGTGGCTGCCTGCTCCTCCGTGTCGGGCAGCAACACCACGAACTCGTCACCTCCGTAGCGGACCACGAGATCGATGGAGCGCACGCTGGAGACGACCGCCGCAGCGATGCTCTGCAGTAGCTCGTCGCCGGCCACGTGCCCCCGGGTGTCGTTCACCCGCTTGAAGCCGTCCAGATCCAGCATCAGCAGAGCGAGCGGATGGCCTCGTTCGACCCGGGACAGCTCGCGCTCCAGAACCTCGTAGAGCGTACGTCGGTTGAACAGACCGGTCAGCGGATCGCGCTGGCTCTGATCGTTCAGCGCGCGGTTGGCCTCGATCAGCTGCTGCTCGCGCTCTCCCAGGCGATCCGCCACGCGAGCGACGATCCAGGTGGTCGTGCCCATGATGACCGTGAAGTAGAGCGCGCTCGTCATTACCGCACGGATTTCGGGCTCCGCTGCAGGCGCCCATGCCGGCGCCTCGGGCCCGTAGCTCACCAGCCCGAGGTGCTCCAGGACCAGCAGACCATCGTACATCAGCACGGCGACGACGCCGAGTCCTCGCGCGACACGTCCGCCCGCCACGATGGCTTCGAGAATCCCCACCACCAGGTACAGACACACCAGCACGCTGGTCATGCTGCCTGTCAGGTGCACCAAGTAGGTGACGATGCACAGATCCACCACGCCGCCCCAGAACGCGCGCTGTCGACCGCCGATGCGTCGTCCGATGAGCAGCTGCAGGACCAGCGCGATCACCACATAGCCGCCCAGCACGGGCCAGTAGGTGTTCAGGTTCGGCAGCAGCCAGGGGGTGAGCGCAGCCGCGAACGCGGCCAATACGACCCGCGCCCAACCCGCGACTGGGTTCTGCTCGATCCGCTCCATCCCCCGATGAGCTAGGCTATCACCTGCGGCGGCTCCAGGCAGCGTCCGCTGGGCGGAATCTTTTTGGCGTGGAAAGTCGACCCGCGCCTCGACAACGAACCAAGCGGGCGGGGCAAGTGCCGACCGCGGAATGCCCAGGGCGAAAACGACGTTTTTCTGAGCGCCTTCCCAGTGAGTGAGCCCGGTCCATGTTCAGCATCTCCCATCGCTTGTCGCTCTTCTTCGTGGGCGCGCTCTGCGCAGCAGCCTGCAGCCGCACCCAGGACTCGCCCCCAGCCAGCCTCCCTGACGGTTCCGTCAGTTCCTCTCACCAACCCGCCCCGCCGAGCTCGGCGCCCGCCCCGGCAGCGCCGCTCGCCTCCGTGGAACCAGCAGCACCGGCCGCCCCCAGTCCGCGAGAGTTCACAGCGCAGTTCAGCGGCTTCTCCGAGGGTGATCGCTACTTCTTCAGCGACAACTACATCTCCAACGAGACCTCGTACCTCCAGGTCGCAGACGAACTCGAGCCGCGGGGTGGGGCCTACGTCGGCGTAGGTCCGGAGCAGAACTTCACCTACATCGCGCGCACCCGCCCCGAGGTCGCCTACATCGTCGATATCCGGCGCGGAAATGCCCTGCTGCACCTGATGTACAAGGGGATCTTCCACGCGGCGAAGAACCGGAGTGAGTTCGTGGCGCGGCTGGTCGGGCGGGAGGGGGCGCTCGAGGAGACCCCGGGAGCGAGCCTCGCGCAGGTCCTCGAGGCCGGCGCCGGTAGCCCAGCGAGCGACGCGGAGTTCGAGCGCGTACACGCGTCACTCCTTCACTATATCCAGAAGGATTTGGGGGTGAGGCTCTCCGCAAAGGACCTGGAGACCCTGCGCGACACGCACAGCGCATTCTTCAAGCAGCGCCTCGACCTCCGCTTCGAGCTGCATCAGAAGAACGGTAGGCACTACCCCAGCCTGGGTGAGCTGCTTCAGGCGAAGTCCGCCAGCGGCACGGGGAGCTTCTTGGCGCAGGCGGCGGACTACGAGTTCCTGCGGCAGATGCAGGAGCGCCACCAGATCGTGCCCATCGTTGGAGACTTCGCTGGAGATCAGGCGCTGGCGAAGCTCGCCGAGGAGCTCGAGCGGCGCAAGCTCACGGTGAGCGTGTTCTACACCTCGAACGTCGAGCAGTATCTGATGGAGCCCGAGACCTGGAAGCGCTGGGTCAGGAACGTCGAGGCTTTGCCCACCAACGCGGAGAGCGTCTTCGTGCGCTGCTACCTCGACCAGGGTCGACGTCACCCAAAGCAGCTCGAGGGACACCGCACGGCAACGCTGATCCAGCCGTTCTCACACTTCGAAGCCACCCAGCAGAAGCGCGGCTACAAGAGCTTCTGGCAGCTGGTCAACGACGACTGAGTACGCAGGCGCCGCCGATGCGACGAGCCAGCGAGCGACGAGCTTGGCGGGGCGTCGAAGAACACCCTCCTGGCGACGACGTGGGCGCGCCGAGCGGCGCTCACCCCAGCGCGCCTCCCCCCCGAGTCCGCGACGCCGACGTGGACCAGGCCCGCTGAGACCACTCCGCCACAAAGTGAACGCGCCGAGGTAACGGCGTGTGCAGTTCTCTCGAGCCACCACGGGATTGTGCTATGGGCAGCCCGTGTTTTCCGCACTCGAACGCACTTTCCTCGGCGCCGCGCTGCTGGCCACGTCGAGCCTCGGGCTGCTCTCGGGAGCCTGCTCCGAGCAGTCGGACTCGCGCGCCGGGACGACGCCCAGCGCCAGCGTCGCTGTCGCAGCGCCCAGCGCCTCGGCACAGCCCACCCCCCCGCCGAAGCCCGAGCCCAAGCGCCCCTACAACGTGCTGTTCATCATGATCGACAGCCTGCGCGCGGACATGCCCTGGGCGGGCTACCCCAGACAGATCGCGCCTTGGCTGAGCAAGTTCGCCAAGCGCTCGACCCTCTACCCCCGCAGCTACTCGATCTCGAGCTACACGGCGAAGTCCGTCGCGCCGACGCTGACCGGGAAGTACGGCACGGAGATGGCACGGGACGGCTACTTCTTCACGAAGTGGCTGCCTTCGAATCTGTTCATCAGCGAGCGCGCGCAGGCGGAAGGCCACCGTACCCTGGCCGGCAACGCTCACGGTTATTTCCTCCCGGTAATGGGCCTGAATCAGGGCTTCGACGACTACAGGCTGCTGCCCGGCACCATCCTGGACACCACCGGCGTCAACAACATCACCAGCGAGGACCTGAACAAGCTCGCCAAGGAGATGCTGAGCGGAGACAACGTCAAGCAAGCGAACGACAAGCGCTTCTTCGCGTACTTCCACTTCCTCGACCCGCACTACACGTACTTCAAGCACGACGGACACCCGGACTACGGCAACAAGCGTCGCGACCTCTACGACAACGAGGTGCACTACTCGGACAAGTGGGTGGGCGATCTCGTCGACTGGGTCTACGAGCAGCCTTGGGGCAAGGACACCGCGGTGATCATCACCGCGGATCACGGCGAGGGCTTCGGGGAGCACGGTCACTACCGCCACGCCTACGAGATCTGGGAAGGCCTGGTCAGAGTCCCGCTGTTCATCCACGTGCCGGGTGCGGAACCGCGGCGGATCGAGGAGCCCCGAGGAGCCATCGACCTCGCGCCAACCATGGCGGACCTGATGGGCCTGAAGGACGACCCACCGTTCCGCGGGAAGAGCCTGTTGCCCGAGGTGTTCGGCGGCGAGGTGGAGAAGCGGCGCGTGATCGTCGACCTCCCCCGCTGCGATCTGATGGACAAGCGACGCGCGCTGATCGACGGCGACCTGAAGCTCCTCAGCTTCGGCGACGATCAGAAGTTCATGCTCTACGACGTGGTCAAGGACCCCAAGGAAGAGCACGAGCTCTCGACGGACATGCCCGAAGAGTTCGAGCGCATGAAGAAGGAGTACCTGGAAGAGTCGGCGAAGATCCCCAACGTGCCGGCGATCGGCGGCGTACCGCTCAAGGGTGATCGACTCCAGCAGCGCTACTGAGCGCAGCGCGCTGCGCGCGACATTTCCCCAGGGACAATGTCAGTCGGGCGGTGGCGTGACCGGCACCTCGGGCGGTGGCCCTCGTAGCGCGTCCAGCGACTCCAGCTCCCGCTGGGCCTCGTCGAGCTGCGTCTGGTCGCGCAGGTAGACCAGCTGACGATCCAGACGCTCGCGAGCGTACTGACTGCCCGTGTTGAGCAGCGCCCCCCCGACATCCAGGTCCCCCCGCGCCAGGCGTTCCTTGACCTCGCGCACGTCACCGACCAGCCGCAGCGCCTTGCGATACGTGGCCCGGTACTCCTGGGTACGCTCGACCGCGCTCTTCACCACACCCATCGCCTGCGAGCCTCCAGGCAAGAGAGTCACCGCCGCCGCGAGGTAGTCGAGGTAGTCCGCATCGCCGCGCCACAGGCGCATCACCTGCCGATACACCGTCGAGGTGGGCAACCCGGTGACCGAGTCCAGGATCACGAGCAGCTTGCCCAGCTGGTCCTCGGCTTCGCGCTGTGCAGCGAGCCAGCTCTTGAACTCCTCGCTCTCCTGGATGCGGTGAACCAGCAGGCTCCCCGCCGTGAGCTCCGCTGCGAGCGCTTCTCCCTGGGGATACACGGAGTCCTGGCGCTCCAGCGCCTCGGCGTCCCGAGTGACTGCGAGCAGAGCGAGCGTGAGGTTCTGCGCCAGGCTACCGCTGCCCGCGTCGGTCGCGCGAGCCGTGAGTCCGACGGTGACCATCGACGCTTCCAGGGCCGCCGTGCGTTCGCGATCTCGTTCGAGACGGAGCACCAGCAGCTCGAGCACCTGCACATAGTCGCCACGGGTCACCTGGTACGGCAGCTCGAAGGGCAGCTCTCCCCCGTCGCTCAGCTCGAGGTGCTGACGGCAGATGCGATACTGCTCGATCCGCCCTTCGTCGCTGGCCAGGCGTAACGCCTGAACCTGCGACAGCAGGTTGCCGAGGGCGTAGTCCAGATGGCGGATCTCGATGTAGTCCTGATGGATGTGGTCACGCGCGAGCTTCCAGTGGGCGGTGGCGGCGTCACGCTCTGCCTGGGTCATGCCTGCGCGAAACGTCAGGCGCTCGGGGACGTCTCTCGCCACACGAAAGCTCTGCTCGTCTCGAGCCACCCGGATGTGGAACGGCACCTCACTAGCCTGCAGGTTGGTGAGTGACGTCACGCCACGCCGAGACAGGATCTTGTAGGAGTCCGTGCTCCGTCTGCGGGCGCGGTCCTCGACCTCGATGTACACGTCTGCGTAGTGACGATAGGCGCCATGTACCCAGTCCTTGCCATAGAGGTGCGCGAGCGGCGTCTCAGGCTCGCGTCGACCACAAGCCGAGAACAACGACAACCCGGTGAGGGGAGCGACCGTGGCCGCCATCGACAGCCCGAGCTGAAGGAAGCCCCGACGCTGCATCAGAGGACCGCGATCCCACTCAGGCCCGAGAACTGCGGCCCCAGCGCTTCCAGTCGCACGTCGAAGGTGCCCGCTGGCCCGGCGTTCCCCGGTGAGCCTGGTGAGCCCTCCGGCCCCTGAGCGCCCCGTGCGCCCTCGGTCCCGCTGGGAGTCGAGCCGTCGGGGTTGCTGCTCACTCGCACCGCGCCCGGGTCCCCACCGCTACCACCACTTCCAGCCGATCCGCCGGGCCCGCCAGAGCCCCCAGATACATCCACGCGGAAATGATTCCTGAGCTCGGGGAAGCGGTCGTCCAGGTGGAGCACCACGCTGCCACCAGCGCCGCCGTTGCCTCCCACTCCCCCGCGACCACCCGGCCCTCCGCGACCGCCGGAGCCGGACGGGTTGCCGTCACCGCCGCGGCCGCCGCGCCCACCCAGGCCGCCGATTCCGCCGGGGCCCCCGCTCCCACCTGCCGCGAACACCGTGAACTGATTTTCCGGGTGAAAAAGCAGCACGTCGCTGGCGCCGCCTTCCAGCACGACCGCGACGAGCTTGTCGTAGAACGCCGTCTTCACGTAGGTCGCGTAGGCCTCGATGTGCGGCCCCGCGCCGCCGTCCCCGCCAGGACCCGCGTCGCCGCCTGCCTGACCATCGCCGCCGTCTCCTCCTGGGGCGTCGCTGTTCGACTGCCCCGCTTCGCCCTCACTCCCGGCGTTACCCGATACTCCGGCAGAGCCGAACTGGCCGTCGGCGCCAGCGCTCGAGATGCAGTAGTAATCGGGCTTGTACGAGGTCTCGAAGCTGAACTGGTCCGGACGCTTGCGGTAGACGGTCTTGAGCTGGAACTCCTGACTCGCCGTCAGCGTGAGATCCGGGTTGGGCGTGAACCAACCATCGCGGTCGAACTTGCCCTGCGGGCTGTGAAACGCGAACCAGCCGAACTCCAGCTTGTGATTGCGCACCTCGTCGCCCCGAAAGGTCTCGAACTGCGCGAACTGCTCCTCACCGTCGAGCCTGGCGTCGACGAACACCGCCATCTGCACGCGCTGGCGCGGGCAGATCGTCTTCTGATCGCGGCGAATGTCCACCGACATGGAGCGCACCTCCGCCTGCTCCAGGTCGACGACGTTGCGCCCCACCAGGTTCTTCAAGAATCCACAGCCAGAACCTCCCAGCCCCAGCAGGGATGCGAGGAGCAACAGCTGCGCCCGCCGTACGCGTGCTCGAATCATTTCCCGCCCCTGGTACGACGCGCACCGGCGTCAACTTCCTAGCTCGCAGGATCGCTTTTCCAGTGCTTCTCTCGCACCACCAGCACCGAGCAGCGGGCCACCTTCAGGATCTCCGCCGCGACGCTGCCCAGCATCAGGCGCTCCACACCCCGCCGACCGTGAGTGCCAACGACGATCGCGTCCGCGTCGTGATGAGACGCCACGCGCACGATCTCCTTGGCCGGTGGCCCAGCGAGCACGTGCGGGACGAGCTCTGGCAGGCCAGAGCGGCTGACCCGGAGCGCCTCGAGGCGGGCGTCCAGGGCCGCCCGTTCCTTGCTCAGATCCAGCGCTCCCCGATCGGCGGCGTACTCCATGCGCCCCATGGGGTCGTACCCGTCCACCACATTGACCACGTGGACCACCGCCCCCGGGTGCTGTTCGCTGAGCGACACGGCTCGTTCGAGCGCCAGCTCGCTGAGACGCGAACCATCCATCCCCACCACGACGACGAAGCTCATACCCCGAAAGCCTACCCTGTTTTTCCGCACGCGCGGAGCGCCCTCAGTGCACGGCCGCGGGCAGCTCTTCTGGCTCACCGGAGCGGCCCGGACCGAGCAGCTCGATGATCTCGGCTCGCTCCACGGTCTCGTGCTCGAGCAGCGCCTGCACGAGGGCGTCGAAGCCTGGTCGATGCTCCTCGATCAGCCTCTCGGCTTGGCTCTGCGCGGCGCTCACCAGCGAGCGGATCTCCTGCTCGATGACGTGGACGGTCGCGTCGCTGGTGCCGCTCTCGGTGGCGATACGCTGGCCAAGGAACGGATGCTCTGACTTGTGATCGTGGTAGACCGGGCCGAGGCGGTCGCTCATGCCGTAGTTTGCCACCATCTTGTAGGCGGTGTCCGTCGCGCGCTGGAGGTCGTTGGCAGCGCCACTGGATACCTCGCCCAGCACCACGTGCTCCGCCGCGTAGCCTCCCAGCAGCATCCTGAGCTGTGTCTCCAGCTCCGAGCGCAACACCAGGTGCTTGTCCGGCTGCGGCGTACTCTGCGTCACGCCGAGGGCCATTCCGCGCGGAATGATAGTGACCCGGTGCAGGGGATCCGAGCCTTCGCTGAAG
>JAGQIY010000966.1 GCA_020430865.1 Myxococcales bacterium | reverse complement strand
GTGCTGCGCGATCTGAGCGGGCCGCTCGAGCGCGGGAAGGTCTACGAAGGCGGCAACCTCCGAGAGTTCGAGCGCCTGACGCGAACCGTGGGCCCGAAGGTCCTCTATGTCGGGGACCACATCTATGGCGATATCCTGCGCAGCAAGAAGGAGAGCGCCTGGCACACCGCCATGATCATCCAGGAGCTGGACCAGGAGGTCGCCGCGCTCGAGATGTGCCTCGGGGAAATGGCGCGCCAGCGCGAGCTTGGCGAGAGCCGAGACCGACTGGAAGACGAGCTACGCTTCTATCAGGCACGCTTCAAGGAGCTCTCGAAGCTGCAAGCGGAGGACGGCGACGCCGATCGGTTGCGCGTGAAGCGGGCGCTGGAGCAGGTGCGTGGAGAGCTGAGGTCCATCGAACGTGAGCTCACGAGCCTGGCGGAGACGGTCAACCTCACCTTCCACCCGTACTGGGGGTCCCTGCTCAAGGAAGACAACGAGATGAGCAGCTTCGGGCTGCAGGTCGACACCTACGCCGACCTGTACAGTCGTCGTGTCAGCTGCTTCCGCGAGTACTCGCCCCACCAGCACTTCCGCTCACCGCATGACTTGATGCCCCACGAACTCTGAGCATCCCGAGGCGCACGCGGTGCGGGAAACGCGGGGCGCGGCAGATTTCGAACAACTGAGCCCGCTGCGGGCCGAGGTTGGGCCACTCCCCCCCAAACCTCGGTTCAACCCATGCGTGTCCGCTCACTCTCACTCCGACTCCCCGGCTCCGTCCTGGGAGCCTGGCTGCTCATCGCGCCTTCCGCCACGGCCCAGAGCGCTGAGGACCTGCTCACCGCTCGAGAGCATTTCCACGCTGCTCGCCGGCTCGAACAGAAGCAAGACTGGGCTGCCGCGGCCAACGAGCTGCGTGCAGCTCTGAAGATCAAGGAAACGCCGGGGCTGCGCTATCACCTCGCATACTGCCAGGAACAGCTGGCCGACTACGGCGCCGCGCTCACCGACTTCGAGCGGGCCAAGCAGCTGCTCGGCGAAGGCCAGCAGGCCGCGGACGTCTCTCGACTGGTGGGTCCAGCCATCGAACGGGTGAGAGCGCAGGTCGGAGAACTCACGGTCCTGGTCCCCGACTCTGGCCCCTGGCAAGTGTTTCTGGACGGCAATGAAATCGAGGCGGGCGAAGCGCAGCTGGTGAACCCGGGACTCCACATCGTCCGCGCACTCCGGGCCGACCATGAACAACGACACGAGATCGCGGTGGCGGCGCGAGGTGAGCACCGGCTCGAGCTCGAGCCCCCTCCGAGTCAGATCGACCGTCCGCAGCCAGCTCTTGCGAGGACATCGATCGCGATGCCAGCAGATCGTACCTCGCCCGAGGCGAGTCCCAGCTCGAAGCTGAAGCTCCCACTCCTCGTCGGTGAGGGGGCGCTCACGGCGCTGAGCGTGGGCGTCGCCATCGGGTTCACCCTGCGCGCGAACCAGGCCAAGCACGAAGCGGACCTGGCGCTGTCAGACATCGACGCGCGAGATCCAGGCCGGCAGTGCGGCAGCAACCAGCTCGACGTGCGCTCCGCTTGCTCGCAGCTCGCCGACCTCAAGCAACGCGAGGCAGACGACCGAAGCGTCGCCCGCTGGGGCTTCATCGGAGCGGGTGCGGGCGCAGCGCTCTTCGTGGCCACGTGGCTGTTGTGGCCCGACGAGGCCAGCACGCAGAGCGAGGCCCGCAAGCCGCGGATCCTGGCCCGGCTCGATGGCGAGAGCGGCTTCGTCGGAGTATTCGGCGGCTTCTGAGCTCAGGAACCCAGAAAAAAGCACCTCGAGAACTTGACGAAGCCGCCTGTGTGCTTCTGAGTGGGGGCCGATGTCCCGGGCGCGAGATCAGAGTGAGCGAGCCCGAGCGCCCTGGTTCGAGCGCGTCGCGTTGCCCGCGTGCGTGATCGCCGCCGTGACGGCCACGGTCCTGATCGCTCCCAGCAGCCAGGGGGCCAAGGGCTGCCCCAGCGGCATGGCGAGCATCCTCGGTCGCTACTGCATCGATCGCTACGAGGCGAGCATGGATGTGGTGAACGGCAAGGGCAGGCGCGTGCGTACCCACTCGCCCTACTTCTCGCCGAGCCCAGATCAGCTCGTGATGGCGCGGAGCCGAAGCGGGGTGGTCCCCCAGGCTTACCTCACCCAGGAAGAGGCCACCATCGCCTGTGAGTCCGCAGGGAAACGACTGTGCAGCGACGAGGAGTGGGTCACCGCCTGCAAGGGCCGTCAGCCCACGCAGTATCCGTACGGAGACAAGCACATCAAGGGACGCTGCAACGACGCCGGCGAATCCTCGCTGTTGCGGGTCTTCGGCAAGCTGCCGGACGCGGAGCTGTACCACATCGACCGCATGAACGATCCGCGGCTCAACCGGCTCCCGAAGACGGTCGCCAGGACCGGCGCCTACAAGCGCTGCCGCAACTCGTTCGGCCTGTACGACATGGTAGGCAACCTCCACGAGTGGACGTCGAACCGCAGCGGGACGTTTCGAGGCGGTTACTACCTCGACACCCACATCAACGGCGAAGGCTGCGGCTACCAAACCACCGGGCACAACACCAAGTACTCGGATTATTCCATCGGGTTTCGCTGTTGCAGCCGACCAGGCGGGGAGCCCCGCCCCAAGAAGCTCCGGAGCCCGATCCCCGCCGGATCGCCCCGGGCCCTGGATTTCGAGCGAAAGAAGCGGGAGCGGGCGCGAAAGCGAGCCGCCCGCAAGGCGCGCTAGAATGGAGCAGCGCTCAAACCCCGTGGCAGCGCGAAACGTAGAGAGAGTTTGCCCCTTGTCAGCAGAGCCGCGCTGCGCTTTGTTCTCGCCGGGACCGGCACGCAAGTTGCCGGATTAACGGGTGGACGGCGGCCTCCCCAGGCCCCATCAACCAGGAATCTTTCCCCTCCCCCCTCCCGCTCTTCACGTCCGACTGCAGAGGAATCCCGATGACCAACAACCTGGTCCACTGGCTCGAACGCCTAATGACCAACTTTGGAGCCGGCTGGGTGATGTGGCTCCTGATCGGCTTGAGCATCATCTCCGTCGCCATCATGCTGGAGCGCGCGTATTTCTACTGGCGCCTGCGAGACGACATCGGGGGGCTCGCCCATGAGCTCCGGGCGTTGCTCAGAAAGAACGACATCGATGGCGCCATCAAGCGCATGCAGGCATCGCCCAGCGCCGAGGCGGCGGTCGTGGTTGCGGGACTGCTCGAGGCAGACCGCGGCGCCAAGTCCGCGGAAGAGGCCATGCAGGGCGCCGCGGCGCTGCAGCGCATGAAGCTCGAGAAGTGGCTCGCGTACCTCGGTACCCTGGGCAACAACGCGCCCTTCATCGGCCTGTTCGGCACCGTCATCGGCATCGTCCAGGCGTTCAAGGCGCTGGGTAAGTCCGATGCCGCCACGAATGCCATGGCCGCGGCGCCCCAGGAGGTCATGGCGGCGATCGCCGAGGCGCTGATCGCCACCGCGATCGGCCTGCTGGTCGCCATCCCAGCAGTTGCGATGTTCAACCTGTTCATGCGCATGAGCAAATCGATCCTCGCGAACACCGAGGCGCTCACCCGAGTGCTCCTGAGTCACCTCACCGCCGAAGGCGCGGGTGAGGCTGCGGGCGAAGAGGAGTAGCGGTGGCCGGCGGCGCATCCAACGACGATGACGGGATGATCGCTGGCATCAACGTGACGCCGCTCGTCGACGTCACGCTGGTGCTGCTGATCATCTTCATGGTCACCGCCAAGATGATCGTGAGCCAGGGCATGCCCATGGACCTGCCCAAGGCCGCGAGCGGTCAGGACATCCAGACGGTGTTCAGCGTCGAGCTGAGCGTGGATGGCAAGACCATGGTCGACTCCAAGCAGGTCTCCGACGACGAGGCCGTGAGCGGCCTTGCGAAGGCAGCCAAGGCGAAGAACAAGGACATCCGTGCCGTAATCCGTGCGGATAAGAAAGTCGAGCACGGCCGGGTCATCCACGTGCTCGACCTGCTGAACCGTGCCGGCATCAGCAAGGTCGCGTTCGGCGTTCAACAAGCCGCGCCGGGGGAAACCAAGGAAGCAGGCAAACCCGCCAGCAGCGACGGATGAACCATGAGCGTTGCAGCCCGCCCCTCCCCCAGCAATCTCGACCCCTTGGTCGCCGTGCTCTCCCTGGATCGGGGAGTCACACGCGTCGGCATGGTGCTCGGGATCCTCGGCGGACTGTTCCTGCACGGTGCCGCGGCGGCGAAGGGCCTGCGTACGCCCTACTGGATGGACGAGTTCACCTCTGGCGTGACCTACGCGATCGACAACGCGGTGGTCGACGAGATCGATATCCAGATGGATAAGGAGCCACCCAAGCCGCCCGAACCCGAACCCGAACCCGAACCTGAGCCCGAGCAAGAGGTGGTGCAGGACAAGGCGCCGGATCCGATCAAGGAGACCGCCGCTCAACCGGCCAGCGCAGGCAAGACGCTGACGGCTGAGGCCGACCCGACGGAGCCCGTGGACATGACGGACTTCACGATGACTCAGGGTGAAGGCGACCGCTACGCCGGTGGAACCACCGCCTCGTACGGGACCTCGGACACCGCCGTGCGGAACCCCGTGACGAGCAAGGACGGCGTGAAGGGGGGCCAGGGCACGAAGCCAAAGCCACCACCTCCTCCGCCGCCGCCCAAAGAGAGCAAGGCTCGGCCGGCCGGAGCCCGAGGCACCAACTGGTCCAGCTGCGGCTTCCCAGCCCAGGCCGACATGGAGCAGATCGACTTCGCGCGCGTGCGCCTCAGCGTCACGGTGGATCCGAGTGGAAAGGCCACCTCGGTGCAGGTGCTCTCCGATCCAGGCAACGGCTTCGGCTCGCTGGCTCGCTCCTGCGCGTTCCGCATGCGCTACACTCCCGCGCTCGACCCGAGCGGCAAGGCGATCACGGCGAGCACTCCACCATTCACCGTGACCTTCACTCGCTGATCGCGGGATCCGTCGCTCGGACGCAGGAAACGCGACGGCTCAGCATCAGGTCGTGTAGAGTCGTCGAGTCATGCCCTCCGAGCGAGTCGAGCAGCTGCGCAAGGTGGACCTGTTTGCCGGTCTCAAGGACGAGGCCCTGGAGCTGATCGCCAAGGTCGCGGTCGAAGAGACCCATCAGCTCGGCACCAAGATCTTCGAGCACGGTGACGCGGGGGACAAGCTCTACCTGATCCTCGACGGGCGAGTGCGCATCAGCCGGGAAGTGCCGGGGATGGGCGAGGAGGCGCTAGCCATCCTGGGCCCCGGACAGATGTTCGGCGAGATGGCGCTGCTCGACGAGTCGCCGCGTTCCGCCGACGCCCGGGTCCACAACACCTGCCGAGTGCTCGCGATCCCCAAGGACGGCTTCGACGACCTGCTCTTCTTGCACAAGGACCTCGCCTACGAGGTGCTGTGGTCGATCGTGAGGATGCTGGTGGGTCGCCTGCGCGAGACCACCAACAAACTCACGTTCCTGTCGATCAGCGGCAAGTTCTGAGCGTATGCGTCCCCGCAAAAACTCGTTGATTTTCCAGCTTGTGGAAAATCGACGTGCACAGAATTTGACGCCCACACACCCGTTCAGTAGCCTACGCGAACCATGCAAGGGCTGACCAAGCGCCAGGCGCAGACGCTGGATTACATTCGCAAGTCGATCGAAGAGCGCGGGTACCCGCCTACGCTGCGAGAGATTGGCGAGTACATGGGCATTCGCTCCACGAACGGGGTGAACGACCACCTGCGCGCCCTGGAGCGCAAGGGCTACTTGCGGCGTGAAGACATGAAGAGCCGCGCGCTGCGCCTCGTCAACCAGGACGACACGCCGGAGAGCG
>JAGQIY010000965.1 GCA_020430865.1 Myxococcales bacterium | reverse complement strand
GCAGATCCTCGTGGAGCTGGTGCGTGGTCAGGTCGAGTCCCGTGGTCCGGTGGGCGCCGCCGCGCTCGCGGCGGAGCTGGCCCTGGGTGCTGGGGACGTGGAGGTCGCGCTCGCCAGCCTGGAGACCGAAGGCTTCGTGCTACGTGGGCTGTTCTCTGGCGCGGCGGCGCCGGGCGCAGTCGAGTGGTGTGAGCGTGGCCTGCTCGCGCGCATTTATCGCTATACCCTCGCGCGCCTGCGCCGGGAGATCGAGCCGGTCCAGCAGACCGACTTCATGCGCTTCTTGCTGCGGTGGCAGCGCGTGGAGCCAGGGCAGCAAGGCTCTGGGCCCGACGCGCTGGCACAGGTGCTGGATCAACTCGAGGGGTTCGAGGCTCCGGCGGCTGCATGGGAGCAGGAGATCTTGCCAGCGCGGATCGCCGACTACGACCCAGCCTGGCTCGACCTGCTGTGTCTCTCGGGGCGGGTCACCTGGCTCCGTCGCACCCCGCCCAGTGCGAGTGGTCGTCGCGCCAAAGCAGCGCCGGTGCGGTCGACTCCCGTGGCCCTGGTGAGCCGATCGAACCTCGCCATCTGGTGTGCACCAGTGGCCAGCGCCAGCGCTTCCGTGGAGGTGTCGACGCTGTCTCCCGCCGCGAGTCGGGTGCGCGAGGTCCTGCAGACTTCCGGTGCCTGTTTCTTCGTGGATCTGATGACCCGCACCGGACTCCTGCGCACCCAGGTGGAGGAGGGTCTCGCCGAGCTGGTCGCGCTCGGACTCGCGAACAGCGACAGCTTCGCTGGTCTGCGCGCGCTCATCGTGCCCACCGCGCAGCGCGGGCAGACGCATCGTCGCCATGGGCGCCGCTCGGGGCAAGGGATGGAGCTCGGAGGTAGGTGGTCCCTGTTCGACGTCGGCGCGTATGACCTCGAGCGAGGAGACCCAGGCGCCGATTCAGCCGCGAGAGCCGATGCCGCGGGGAATCAGGTCGAGCAGATCGCGCGACGCTTGCTCGTGCGCTGGGGCGTGCTGTTCCGCCGCTTGCTGGAGCGCGAGTCCGGGATCCCGCCGTGGCGCGAACTCGTCCGCGTGCTGCGCCGCCTGGAGGCCCGCGGCGAGATTCGAGGTGGGCGCTTCGTCGCCGGGTTCTCCGGGGAGCAGTACGCCCTGCCCGAGGCCGTCAGTCAGCTGCGAGCGCTGAGGCGGGAGGACGGCGACCCGGGGCTGGTCTCGATCAGCGCCGCGGATCCCCTCAACCTGCGAGGCGTGACGCTGGCCGGCGAGCGAGTACCTGCACTTCTCACTAACCGCGTGTGTTTCCGCGGCGGCGAAGTGGTCGGGACCAAGCAAGGCCGGGCGATCCAGGTCGCGGAGACGGACCAGAGCTGGGTCGTGCGTCAGGTCTTGGTGCGCACGGCGAGCCTGTCCCGGCGCGATTCGGGGGGAAGCTGGCGCGGGAACCGCTCGAGCCCGACTCACTGACCATTGACTATTCGGCGCGATGGTTCGACACACCCCGGTGGCTGCATGTCATCCGAGCTACCCGACCGTGGAGAGAGCGATCAGTCCGAGTATTCAATCGGAGTGACCTCGCGCCTTACTGGCATCACGCCAGACAAGCTGCGGATCTGGGAGCGGCGCTACGGATTCCCGGTGCCGAGTCGGACAGCGGGTGGGGCTCGCGTTTACTCCGATGCGGACGTGAACCGCCTGGTGCTGATCCGTCGCGCGATGGATGCGGGGGCGAGGGCGGGCGAAGCGGTCCAGATGAGCGAGCCCGAGCTCAAGTCCCTGCTGCAGCGCAGCGCCGGAGGACCTCGGGCCAGCGTGGCGAAGCTACCTCCTCCCGAGCTGGAGACCGTCCTGCGACGCCTCAAGCTGGAGGACGTGGATTTCGTGCGAGATGCGCTCGCGGACGCAGCCGAGAGCCTCGGTCCCGAGCGATTCGCCGTCGAGTACGCGGCTCCGCTGATTGAACGAGTGGGCGGGCTGTGGGAAGCGGGAGAGCTCGCCGTGCGCCACGAACACCTCTTCAGCCAGGCGCTGAGTTCGCGCTGTCGGCAGCTGCTGTTCGACACGGAGCCCGATAGCGGTCCAGTGCTCCTGCTGGCGACCCTGCCTGACGAGCAACATGGCCTGGGCTTGGAGCTGGTGAGTCTGATCGCCGCGAGCCACGGCGTGCGCCCCAGAATGATCGGAGTGAACACGCCTCTGGACGACATCGTCGAAGCGGCGGCTGGCATGCGCGCCCACGCGGTTGGTCTGTCGGTCGCGCTCGGCTACGACGTCGAACGGGCGCGCGCCTCGATCCACCAGCTGCTCGAGCGCCTGCCCCGCTTCAGTGCGCTGTGGGTTGGGGGTGCTCAAGCGTCCGAGCTGCGCTTCGACGACTCGCGCTACGCCGTGGTGACCGACCTGAAGTCGCTGACCGCGCTCCTGGACGTGCTGCGCCTCCAGCACGGGTGAAGTCCTCAACGGGGGACCTCACAGCCGGACGCCTGCAGCCCGAGCAGGGCCGCCTGAGTGCGTGCCGCCTGAGTGCGGGCCGCCCGAGTAGTCCAGATTGACTGCGTGCGGCCCGATCCGCTGGTCGCGCCTGCCCGCATGAGCGCCCGGAGCTCGCCTCAATTGTCTAGCTTTTGTCTATGTATGGAAGGTGGGTGGTTGGCGTCGAAACGCTGGATTGAGCAGTGATTCTCGATTGTTGGTGAACTTTCACAAGCCCTCGACACAGATTGGACAAATATTAGACAAAACCATCTGTCTGGCATTGACAAAGTTTTGTCCTGGACAATGATCCGGAGTGCACCAACCGCAAACCGAGTCGTCCACCAGGAGCCACGTCATGTTTCGAGACCCTGTCGTCAGTCGCTACGACGCCCTTGCTGCTTCGTTCCCCAGCCTCTCCCGAGAGGCAGAACTCGAGCTGGCCTGGGCTTGGAAGAACCACCGTGACCCGATGGCCCGCGAGCGCCTGATTGGATCGCAGCTGCGCGCCGTGACCGCGATCGCTCGCAAGCTGCGCGCCTATGGCGTGCCGCTGGCGGACCTGATGGCAGAAGGCAACGTCGGCCTGTTGCAGGCGCTCGACAAGTTCGAGCCCGAGCTCGGGTACCGCTTCGGTACCTATGCCGCGTTCTGGATCCGCGCCCGCATGATCAACCACGTGCTTGCGACGTGGAGCATCGTGCAGACGCGCAGCGGGGTGATGCGTAGCCGCATGTTCTTCAAGCTGCGTCGGGAGCGCGCGCGGCTCCAGGCCAAGCTGGGTGATCCGGAGCTCGTCAAACAGGAGCTGGCAAAGCAGTTCGACCTCAGCGACGACAACGTTCAGGCCATGCTCCAGCGCCTGGACTCGGGTGATGTGTCCCTCGACCGCAGCGTCCGGGAGGACTCGTCGCCGATGATCGAACACCTCGAGGGTGATCTGGAGTGCCAGGAGTCGTCGCTCATGCGTCGTCAGCGCCAGGACCTGGTGCGTGACATCGTCGAGCGCGCACTCCAGCAGCTCGACGCGCGAGAGCGTCGCATCGTGCGCGAGCGCTTGATGGCGGAGGACGGCGAGGCGCTCAGCCTGGCAGAGCTCGGCCGACGCATGGGGATCAGCCGAGAGCGCGCCCGGCAGCTCGAGAGCCGTGCCCGCAAGAAGCTGGCGCAGACGTTGGGCGGGCAGGCGCAGTACGTCGCCGCCGCCTGAAGTCCCGGACCTGGTGCTCGACGGGTTGGGGGTGAGGAGCTGCGTCGTGCCTCACCCCCGAGAAATTCCAGGGCCGATTCAACCCATGCGATGTTCGATCTCCGGTTCCGCCTGGAAAAAGCGATTGCGATCGGGATCGTTGAACGCCTGGTAGTCGATCAGCCAGGGCGTGATCTCGCTGGCGCCGTTCTTCAGGCGAAGGGTCATCGCCTTGGGGGTCACCGAGCGATAGCTGCTCTCCTTGGGCAAGTCGTGGTTGTCGTGACCACCGGCGGAGAAGAGCGAGATGAGTAGCTGGTTCTCGTCGTCGTAGATGCGCTTGAAGCCTTCATCGAACTTCTCGTGGCCGCGCACCAGCGTGTGACAGCCCATGCGCTGCAGGAAGGCCTGACACTGCAGGCGACCGAACGGGAAGCGAGCCGACTGCTCCTGGAGCGAGGCGGGGATCACGTCGGCGCTCGACGGATCGCTCCACATCATCTGGAAGCGGATGTCCCAGTCGTTGAGGCTCGAGAGATCCTGGTACTTCTCCTTGAGCAGCAGGTCCCGCGGGATCCCGCCGTGCACGAACAGGAAGCGATCGAAGAACAGCATGTTGGGCATCGCGTCGAAGAGCTTCATGTAGTGCTGGAAGACCTCGGCGGGGACGTGAGGCTTGAGTGTGTTGATCGCCTCCGCGGGCTTCACCCCGCCGTACACCTTCCCTTGGTGCTCGAAGTAGTACTCGTGATTGCCACGCAGCACATAGACGTGTTCTGGAGCGGTGGAGAAGACCTGAAGCACCGAGCGCAGCACACCCTGATAGCTGAACATGCCGCGATCGATATAGTCCCCGAGCAACACCAGCACCGGGTAGGTGGAGTTGGCCGGATCCGTACGGTACTTGCCGACCTTGTTGAAGAAGTCGGACTGCATCAGCACGCCCTTGAGGCAGCTGTAACATCCGTGGAGATCGCCCACGACCGTGAGCTCATAGTCCACGTCCTGCTTCGCCGGGTGCACGTACACGTGGCTGTCCAGAAAGGGATCCTGGTTCGCGAACTCCTGAACCTGCTTCCTGCCGGTCAGCTTGTCTTTGCCCCGCGCCCGCTGGTCTTCGAATAGACCGATCACCTTGTCGAGCAACTCCCGGTCGGCCTTGATCTGCTTCAGCAGCTTCCCCGGCTCCTTGCTGTAGTGGTGCTCGAACTGGTCGAAGAACGGGTGGTTGTCCTGCGCGAGCTCTGGCTTGGTGGTCTCGGCGATGTTGACCGGCATGCGGTCTTCTTCGTCTTCGAGCAGCTCCACCTCCAGGTGCTCCTCGAGCAGGTGCGCCAGCTCGCCGCGGAACTTCAGCTCGGCCGGATGCACCTGACCGTCGGCGTGGATCAGCTCGTCGATGGTGTCCATCAGCTGCTCCTGGTTGGCCTGGTCGAAGGACTGGAAGATCTCGAAACAGCGCAGCTTCAGCTTCGAGTGAACGAACTGATCCTGGTTCTCGCCGTCGGCGACAGCCTCGGTGAAGAGGTCCTTCACCTGACGATCGATGCCTTCGAAAACCTCGTGGAAATGTTTCGTGTACTTGCCGATCAGCTCTCCCCGGAGCTTCGCGTCGTCCTTGGCCACCGCGCCGTCGACGCGATGCTCGACCAGCTTCTTGATGTAGTCGCGAACGAACGTCTTCTCCGAGTCGTCGAAGTCGCCATCGATGTAGCCGAAGGTCGTCAGGTAGAAGATCACCGCGCGCATCTGCCGCTCAGCGGTGGGTCCGTCTTGACTGAAGGTGAGCATGGCCTCGAAGAATATTCGGGCTCGCGGTCGCGATTCAATGCGCCCTGTCGAGCAAACCGCAAATCGCCGAGGCGCTCGCGCTGCTCCGGGGCGTGAGCACGCGGAATAGCGTGCCGAAGGCTTTCCCACGCCTGCCCGCGACGCCTGCCGTGCCGCGACACGCAAGCTTGCGGTCACCGGACAGAAGCGCCCCGCTGTTGGAGCGGAGTGTACTAGAGTAGTGGGCTCCGATGAAGTCGCAGGTATCCCACGCGCGAACTTGGGCACTGCAGATCGCGGTCCTGGGCGGGGCGGCGCTGCTGGTGTTCTGGGGTTTCTACGCCTGGGACGTCGCGCGGGCTTCCAAGGCCAGCGCGCTCGACAACTACCTGAGGTTCGATCCGGGGAGCATCACCGACGCGGTTTCTTCCCTGGCGGGGATGATCCTCGCCGTCTTCGGTATCGTCATCACGGTCGTCTCCATCATCGTGCAGCTGTCGGCCGAGCGCTACACCGGCGTCGCGCGCATGTTCTTGCGTGACCGCGTGAACCTCTCGGTGATGGCCTACTACGTGGTGGCGTGCGTGTCCGGCGTGTGTGTCAGCCTTTCGCTGCATCAGGACTTCGTCCCGGCGATCACCCTGGTAGTGATGTTGATCGCGACGGCGTTCGGCCTGGTGTTGATGGCGCCCTACTTCAGCTACGTGTTCTGGTTCCTCGAGCCAATGAACATCATCGCGCGGATCCGACGCGACGCGGTGAACACCATCGTGCGTGGCAGCGCCCAGACGGATCCGGAGAAGTCGGCGCAAGGTCAGGTCGGGGCACTGACGGCGATGGAGGAACTCACGGATCTCACCAGCAACTCGATCAGCGGCAAGGACAAGATCATCGCCAGCGGTGCCGTCGACGCGATCAAGGACTTCACCCTGGAGTACCTGGCGAAGAAGCCGTCCGCCGCTCCAATCTGGTTCAAGATCGGACCCGGCATTCGCGAGAACCCGGACTTCGTCGCCATGGACCCCGAGAGCCTCGCGGACCTCGAAGAGCGCCGCACCTGGGTGGAGTGGAAGGCGATGCGCCAGTACTTCGGCATCTACAACGAGGCCCTGGGCTCGATGCGCGACATCAACTACCTGATCGCCATCGACACCCGCTACATCGGCGAGGCGGCGGGCGCGGCCAAGGACGAGGAGCTGATGACCCTCGTGTTTCGCTACATGAACTCGTACATGCGGGCCACGCTGAACGCACGCGACGTTCGGACCGCGTACAACGTCCTCAACCAGTATCGGCTGCTGCTCGAGGCGCTGATCTCTCAAGGCAACGGTGAGCAGGCGCTCCAGGGCGTCAAACACATGAACTACTACGGTCACGTGAGCTTCGACATGAAGCTGACCTTCGTGACCGAGACCGTCGCCTACGATGTTTCCGCGTTGATCCAGCATGCGCATACGTGCAGCTGCCCTCAGGAGAGGGAGATGCTCACCGAGTTCCTCGAGCTGGATCGCCAGGTGCGCGTGAGGTCTCAGGAGAAGGCGCTGCTCGGCGTGCGCAAGGCGCAGGTGAAGCTCGCGGCGTACTACCTTCATCAGCAAGAGACCGAGAAGGCGCGGACCATCGCCGATGACATGGCCGAGGAGCCCCGGGAACGCTTGACCACGATCCGCGCCCAGCTCGAGGGCGTGACCACGAAGGACTTCTGGGAGATCATCGATCGCGGACGAAACTTCGAGTTCATGCCCGAGCCTCAGCGAGCAAAGATGTCCGTCTTCTTCGACTGGCTACACGTCGAGAAGTCGGATCCGGTGGCCTCGCCGGAGCCGCTGAAGAAGCCCGGACCGAGCTCCGCGAAGAAGGCCCGCGCCTGAACCGAGCCACACGCGACCTGAGCTCTCGCTCCCCGCGCTCACAGCACCTCTTCCGCAAGGAAGCGCAACGTGTCTACGTCCCGGGTGGTCACGTTGAGCGTGGTCACCGGGCTCTGCTTCCACTGCTTCAGGCGCTCTCGCATGTGCTGCCTGGGACCCACGAGCGCGATCTCGTCCGCCAGAGCGTCGGGCACCGCCGCCATGGCCTCGAAGCGCTTGTCCGCCATGAAGAGCTCCTGGATCTCCTCGGCGGCGTCGCCGAAGCCAAGGCGCCCCAGTAGATTCTTGTGGAAGTTGTCGTCCTTCGACCCCATGCCTCCGATGTAGAAGGCCAAGATCCCCTTCACCCGCATCAGGCCCTCCTCGACGGTATCGGTGGGGAAGCACATCACGGTGGCGGCGATCTCGAAGTCGGGCGCTCGGTGCCTCAGGCTGTCCTCGAAGCGGTCGAAGCGTGTGGGCGACATGAACAGCGGCAACCAGCCGTCGGCGATGCGCGTCGTCTGCTCGATGTTCTTTGGCCCCTCCGCACCGATGAAGACCGGGATGTGCTTGCGGAGCGGCTTGATGATGCTCTTCAGCGGCTTGCCTTGACCGGTGCCTCCAGGAAACGGCAACTGGTAGTGGCGTCCCTGAAACTCGACCGGCGCCTCGCGGGCGACCATCGCGCGGAACAGCTGCATCCACTCCCGGGTGCGCTCCAAGGGCCGAGGGAAGGGCTGACCGTACCAGCCCTCGACGACCTGGGGGCCCGAGGCGCCGATGCCCAGGATCAGGCGGCCGCCGGACAGGTGGTCGATGGTGAGCGCCGTCATCGCGGCGCACGCCGGCGTCCGCGCCGAGAGCTGCATGATCGCCGTGCCGAGCTTGATTCGCTCCGTGCGCGCGCCAATCCAGCACAGCGGTGAGAAGCAGTCCGAGCCATACGCCTCTGCGGTCCAGACCGAGTCGTAGCCCAGGCGCTCGGCCTCCAGGACGAGATCGGTGGGGTCCCAGGGATCGGGCATCCAGTAGCCGAGCGTGAGTCCGAGTTTCATGGCTCCATGATGGACGAGCGGGCGAGGGGACTCCACGCACTTCCGGCTCGGCACCGAAGACCCACGGAATGCCCAGTAGCTCGGGTTTGTGAAGACTCGCGGTACCGTGGGGAGCTAGGGCTCAGAACGGCATCCAGCCCAGATCGAAAGCTCGATCGAGCAACCACAGCGAGCCGAGCGCTCCGATCAACCCGCTCGAGATGCGCACCAGCAGCAGCTCGTGTGCACGCTTGCGGTGCAGGTAGCGCACCAGGGGATAGAGCGGCGCGACCAAGGCCAGTTGCCCCAGCTCCACGCCCACGTTGAACCCGAACAGCGCGCCCAGGAGCCCACGGGTCGGCAGGCCCAGCTCCGTCAAGACGCTGGCGAAACCAAAGCCGTGTACCAGTCCGAAGCCGAAGGTCAGGTAGTGGCGCTTCAACGCGCGCGGCTCCCCCGAGACGTCGCCCACCCCCTCGCCCGCTTCAGTCTCCTCAGGCGCTTCCGCGCGGTGCGCTCCTTCGCCCTCGGGAGAGCGTCGACCGAAGCGCCTGAAGTTGTCCCAGGCCACGTAGACGATGCTGGCTGCGATCAGCGACTCCACCAGACGGCTGGCGACGCTGACCATGCCCGTCGCGCCCAGCGCCAGCGTGATGCTATGGGCGAGGGTGAACGAGGTCACCACCAGCGCTAGCTCTCTGAAGCGGCGCACCACGACCACCAGGCCGATCACGAACAACACGTGGTCGAACCCCAAGAGGATGTGCTTGATGCCCTCGCGTACCCAGCCGAGGAACGGCACGTCCTCCTTGGGGGTGAGCTTCGCCGGTTTGGCGCTTCCGTGCAGCGGCGCGGAGCCGTGCGCCAATCCTCCGGGAGTCTCGGGTGCCGCGCTTGCGTCGAACTCGAAGTGCTGTCTCTCCGGCAGGAAGACGTGGTGAATCGGCGTCTTGCCCAGGACGAACTTCGCGGCGATGCGGTGCCCTCCCGTGTCTTCCATGAAGATGGAACTGTCGACGCTCAGGCTACCCAGCGGCGTGCCTTCTGTGCGCGCCGGGCACGCGTAGCTGCGACGAACCAGCAGTCGGCGTCCCGCTGTGAGCTCGAACACCGTTTCCCCGGGGGCACACACGGAGCCGGAGTTCTTGAACGTCAGCTTGCGGTCCAGGTAGTCGGTCAGTCGACTCCTGGCTCGATCGAGCTCCTCTGGGTCCAGTTCGGAGTTGTCGTTGGTGTCGTAAGCCTGGACGTCCAGCAGCGTGCGCACATCGAGGTCGAGCAGCACCTGCAGCTCGCGCTGCCCGACGTCCACGCTGAGCACGCTCATCGCGAACTGGTGCGCGAAGGCGCTGCTCGTCACCGAGCAAACGACGAGCAACACACAGAGCCGGAGAAAGCGTCGCACGAGGAGGCGTAGTGTTCTCCCTCACCCCCTGCTTGCCAAGCCACTTGGCAAGCGCCGGCTGCTTCAAGCCTGCGCGCGCTCGGGGCGGCGATAGATCGAGCTCGGTCGAATCAATCGGCCCGTACGTCGCTGCTCCATCACGTGGGCGCACCAGCCGATCACGCGTCCGGCGGCGAAGGTGGGGGTGAAGTCTGCGCTGGCGATGCCCAGCGCGTCGAGCAACACCGCGGTATAGAACTCGACGTTGGCAGAGAGCGAGCGCGCGGGGTGACGTGCCCGCAGGAGCTCCGTCGCCTCCTGTTCCACGCGGCGAGCCAGCTCGAGCTTCTCTCGCAGAGCGACGCTCTTGGTCTCGGTGGAGCACAGCGACCGCACCGCTCCCTCGAGCACCTCGGCCCGCGGATCTCGCACGCGGTACACGCGGTGCCCCATGCCCATGATGCGCTCACCGCGCGCGAGCGAAGCTTCGAGCCAGGGTCGAGCAGCATCCGGGGTCGCGATGGTGTGGAGCATGTCCAGCACCGGCCCCGGCGCGCCGCCGTGGAGTGGTCCCTTGAGCGCGCCGAGCGCCGCCGTCACCGCACTGACCAGGTCGCTCCCGGTGGACGCGACGACTCGGGCCGCGAAGGTCGAGGCATTCATGCCGTGGTCCACGACGCTGGCCCAGTAGAGCTGGAGCGCCTGCGCCTCCTCGGGCGCCGGTGCCTCGCCCCGCAGCAGCCGCAGGTAGTCCTCGGCGTGCCCGAGCTCGGGGTCTGGCTGGACGAGCTTCAAGCCTCTACGTTTCCGCGAGGCATGTGCGGCGAACACCGCGACGGCGGCGGTTAGCGCGATGGCGCTGGCCTGCTCGTCGTCCTCAGCGGAGAGGTGGGCGACGCTGGCTCGCAGCGCATCCATGGCGTCCGCCTGACCGAGCGCGTCGCCGAGACGCTTCGCGCGCCGGTGGGCGGCGAGGCGCGCGCGGCCCAGGGCGGCACGCAATGGCGGGCCGTGGACCCCGCTAGCGACTCGCCAGAGCAACGCGGCCACCTCCTCGGTGGGTACCGTGGCGAGCTCCTGCACTGGACAGCCTGCTATCTCCAGGCGCCCCGCCAGACCATCGACGTGGCTCAGTCGCGTCTCGGCGACGACCACTCCCTCCAGACCCACGGCTGGCTCCAGCGGGGCCAGCGCGGGCGTTTCCGTAGCCCGATCAGTGATGTTTGCCATGCTCGGAAGCATGGCCCTCGGAATACATTGATCAAGATTGATTGATGAATCAATGTGTTGATCGTGGTTGACCGACTGTTGACAGCCAGCGAAGCGGCGGCGCTGCTCGGAGTTCGCCTGCAGACACTCTACGCCTATGTCAGCCGCGGCAAGCTGCAGAGCGAGCGCGGGCCCGGGGGTGGACGCGCTCGACTCTACCCGGAG
Organism: Myxococcales bacterium; assembly: GCA_020430865.1. The sequence goes on along the minus strand of JAGQIY010000965.1, from coordinate 3,056 downwards.
TCGGAGGTGCGGCGCCTGCTGAACACGAGCCAAGCCCGCGCTGGTCACGCTGCCACGGCGCAGGGCGCGCTCGACTGGGGACAGCCGGTGCTCTCCTCCAGCATCACCGAGATCTCCGACGCCGGACCATGTTACCGCGGGGTAGCGTTCTCGGAGCTGATCGAGCGTGGCGTCGCCTATGAAGGAGCCTGCGACTTGCTGTGGTTCGGGGCTTGGGGTGAGGGGAGCGACTGGTGCGACACGAAGCTGCCTTCGGCCTCCGAACTCTCGGCCTGGCTCAGGCGCCTCCGCCAGGTGCCTGGACCGTCTCCGCTCGAGGCGCTGCAGCTCCTGGTGCCGTGGCTGGCGCTGGACGATCCATCGAGCCACGGAGCGACGCCGGAGGCCGAACACCACCGCGCCCGGCGCTTGATCACGCTGCTCGCGAGCTGCCTCGGGCCTGCCATGTCCAGGCGTGGAGTTGCCGCGTCCCTCACCCCTCAGCCCATCGCTCGCCGCGTGCTCCGCGGCTTCGGACTGGAATCCGGGCGGGCCTTCTGGCGTCGGTGCCGCTTGCTCGACGCCGCGCTGGTGGCGAGCCTGGATCATGAGCTGAACGCCTCGACCTTCTGCGCGCGCGTAGCTGCGAGCGCGGGCGCCAATCTCTACGCCAGTGTCAGCGCGGGTCTCGGTGCGCTGTCAGGGCCACGGCATGGTCGCGTCTGTGACCGCGTCGAAGCGCTGATCGAAGAGACGGATCGACCGGGGCGGGCGCGCGAGACGATCGACGAGCGCGCGCGCCGGGGGGAGCAGCTGCCCGGATTCGGTCACCCATTGTATCCGCACGGTGATCCACGCGGCAGCGCGCTGGTGGAGCTCGCTGTTCGCCACGGTCGCGGGCGTGGTCTGCGTACGCTGAGCGCGCTGGTCGAGGCGATGCGGGACAGCGGTCGTCCGGGGCCGACCCTCGACGCCGGTCTCGTCGCCGTCAGCCTGGCGCTGGGATTGCCCCGCGGCGCCGCGGCCGGTCTGTTCGCGCTGGGGCGGAGCGGCGGCTGGGTCGCGCACATCCTGGAGCAGCGAGAGCAGCCCGCGCTGCTCCGGCCTCGAGCGCGCTACGTCGGTACGCCCGCTACAGTCCCAAAAGCTCCGGGCTGAGCTCCGAGTAGCCGCTGACCACGGCAGTTGCCTTGCCGAAGCGCGCGGGACCGAGCTCTGGATCCGGCATCGCGATCACCTGCATGCCCGCGGCGAGCGCGGCGTCGACGCCGGCCGGTGAGTCTTCGAGCACCACGCAGTCTGCAGGGGCCACACCTAATTTCTGTGCGGCAACCAGGAAGATGTCGGGCGCGGGCTTCAGCTTCTCGATGCCTGGATCGTCACCGCAAACCAGATGGGGAAACAGCGAGAACCACGGGTGGCGCCCGAGCTTCAGATCGGTCAGCGCGCGTTCCGCGCTGGTGGCCACCGCCATGGCGATCTCGCGATGCCAGAGCTGCTTCACGAACGCGGAGGCTCCGGGTTTCTCTTCTACACCGGGGAAGAGGCGCTCGAGGTGCGGGCGCCTACGCGCCAGCATCTCACTCCCGCTGAACGGGAGCCCGAGCGCCTCGACCAGGTAGGCGGCGCCTTCCCGGCTGTCTCGACCGATCATGTTGGCCTTGACGCTCCAGTCGAAGGTCTTCCCGTACTCGCTGACGACCGCCTGAATGGCGCGGGTGTAGAGGACCTCGGTATCCAGCAGGATCCCATCGAGGTCGAAGATGACGTGCTTGGCGGGGCGCTCGAGGATCACGCCGGGGACCCTAGTCAGGGCGGGCTCGAGGTGCAAAGGCGAGCTGCTCGAGGCGAGCCCGTGATCGCTGAACGACTCCTCGTCTCCAGAGCGCGAAGGCCGCGAACTACAGGAGGCACTGAGCGTAGGGCGCCCCGCCCGACGGGTCGTTGAGCATCGCGCAGCGGGTGAAGCCGTAGTCCTGGCAGTCCACGGGGAAGTTCACGCCCCCGTAGCAGAGATTCATCACCGAACCGTTGCAGCTCTCTTCGCAGGCGCTCGCCTGGGTCGGAGTGCAACCTGCCGCCGCGCAGTACGTGCCCGCCGGGTCGTCCGAGCACTCGAGGCCGACCGACGTGCAATCCAGTTCGAGCAGGGTATCGCCCGTGCAGAGCCTGGCCTTGTTGCCGTCGCAGCTCAAGCCCGTGGTCGTGCACGTGTCCCGCGTCTTCAAGAAGCAGCCCGTCTGGCTGCCCTGCGAGCGACACTCCGCCTGGACCGCGGAGCACGCAGCGCCTATCCCCTCACCCCCGATGCAGGTGTAGTAGGTGTTGCCGTCGCAGGCTTCGGTTCCGTCGGGATCGAAGCAGTCGGCGACCTTGCAGCCCGCGGAGTCGTTGGTCGAGTCACCGTCCGAGTCGTAGAGGACGCAGGTGCCTCCTCGAGTCGCGCAGTCGAGGAAGAAGTCGTTGTTGCAGTCGTAAGCGATGTTGTCCTCGCAGCGGACCCCCGACTGTCCGGCGCAGTCGGCACCAGCGAAACCGTAACCCTGACAGGTCGCGATGTCGTCGCAGTCCAGGGCGGCGAGGGTGCAGGAGGTTCCGAGGAACGCCGACTGGTAGTTCCAGGTGATGCAGTTGCTGATGGTCACGCTCTGCAGGAATGGGGAGCACGACGTGCGCAGGATGCAGGAACGGACCACGTCCAGGTTCGGCTGAGTGATCCCATCGCAGTTGGTGAAGGCGCCCGCGGTGCCCCCCGCACCACCGGCGGCGCTCCCGCCCATCGCGCCTGTGCCGCCTTGACCAGCGGCGCCCGTGCCGCCTTGACCAGCGGAGTCCTCGACCTCGTAGCGGTCTAGTCCGAGCACGCTGCTGCAGGCCATCGTAGTCAGCAACAGGGTCGCCCCGAGGGTCAGCCCGAGCAACGCCACGGGATACCGCGAGGAAAGGGCTGGGGCGCCCTGGGCACCTGGAGTCTGCGGATCGCGCCGCAACACGCCCGACATCTAGAACTCCCCCGTGAGGCCGACCCTGGAGACCCCGATGAACGCGCCAACACGGGGACCGTGTCGAGCGGTCGT
>JAGQIY010000964.1 GCA_020430865.1 Myxococcales bacterium | reverse complement strand
TCGACCTCGCTCAGTACGAAGCCGAGCTTCCCGTTCGCCTTGAGGAGCTTCACGCTCTCCTTTCCGATGGGAGCTGGTTCGACCAACTGGACGTCGGCGAGGTCTGGATCGTTCCGAAGCGGCTGAATGGCGACTCAGCCGATGATGGAGTCGTTCGCGTCGGGACGACGGCGAAGGCCAGCCCGCCCGTACTTGATGTGCAGGTTCGTCTCTCTCCGTCGCCCGCGTTTGCGATTGCGGAGCTGCTGTACCTGCGCCACTTCGGACCGGTCCTGGATGGCCTTCTCTCGAAGAATTCGATCGGCTACCGGCTCGACCTTCGCACCGGTGAGCTGGATGCGACCCGGCGCTGGACATTCGAGTACTGGCCACGACGCTATCAGGAGTTCCGTTCGGCTCCGTTGAATCATGCACGCGCGGCGCTTCGCCGAGCGTCGTCCTCAGTGATGGTCGTGAGCGCGGACCTTGCGTCGTTCTACGACTCCATCGACCCGAGCTTCCTGCTCTCGGAGGCGTTCCTGGCGAGGCTGCTGGAGCGCGGCCTCGAGAGCCGGGAGCTGTTCGAGGGGGCCACGAGGTCGCTTCTTGCTGCGTTCGGTCGGTTTCGCGCGAAGGCGGAGTCGCGCCTTGGAGTGCCCGTTCGCACCGGCGTGCCCATCGGCAGCCTCACGAGTCGGGTGGTGGCCAACCTGTCCCTGAGCACCCTCGACGAGCACATCGAAGCGCAGCCGGACGTGCTGTCGTATCGGCGCTACGTCGACGACCTCGTCGTCGTGGCCAGTGCCCCAGAGTCGGTCACCGTCGACGCTGCGCTGTCCCAGCTACTGCCACTGCGAGAGAGCAGCGACCACGGCTTCGTCCTCGATGTCGAAGCTCTTCAGCGTGCAGGCTGTGAGTTCGAACTTCAGCGACGGAAGATCAAGGTCCACCATCTCGCGGGCGAGCCCGGCGAGGATTTTGTAGAAGCCGTCCTGACCGACTTCGACCGACTGGTGAGCCGAAGCCAGGCGTTCCTGGACACGGCCGCTCTGCTTGATGACGGGGCGACCCATCTCATCCGCGCGCGTGACGGGGAGGGTTCCCCGCTACGCGTCCTGCGCGACGCAGATCGTACACGTCTTGAGCGATTCGCCCTCTCGACGAGCCTTCGCACCCTCGAGCGCGCCACGGTTCTGCTCGATGCGGAAGAGGCCCAGCGGGTCGTTCGCGCAACGCTGGAGCGCGTTGGTCGGGTGCTCGCAGCGGAGGACGACTGGGTCGAGAGTCTGGACACCGCGTTGCGCCTGCTTCGAGTCGCCATCGGCACGAAGGACTGGGAGTCGGCGCGGGACCTCAACAACCGGTTCGAGGAGGTGTTCGGGACCGTTGACGCGGTGACGGCTTGCGTGGGCACGCTCCGATACAGGGGTGAGTCGATCGACCGGTCTCGCCGCGGTCCGTGGACGTGGCTTCGTAACTACCTCCATGCGCGCCGGCTCGAGTCCGTGGCTTCTGCGCTTCCGGGGTCGGTGACGCCGGACGACGTCGCCACGTGGGCTCCGAATGGGCTCACCGTCCGCACTGCCTCCGTCGGTGCGGTTGCGCTGCGTCGGCGCGCGCAGGAACTCGCGGCAGCTGACCTGCGCACCTACGACCGTGAAGATGACCACAGCTGGCCGGTTCAGGACTTCGCCGAGCGGTGGATGGAGGGCGACCTACCCGAGCTCGCGGAGCGCTTCGAATCGATCCGAGTCTTCCTCGGGGAGTGCGCCCGGCTGAAGGATGACGCCTGGCTGATGCCTGCGGCGCGCCTGTTCTTGGCCACGCGCCCCCCTTCCTACTTCGACGTCGCCAGGAGGCTCATGTATGCGGCGGAGTCGGAGGGCGGCTTCTCCGCTGATGTGTTCGACCGCCTCCTGGCTGTCGTCAACGCGCTGCGGGGTACTCGGTACTACGACTCGGTGGGGCGCGTGCTGGACCCGCACACCCTGGCGATTCCGTGGACCGTCTCGGATCGGTGGGGACGGACGGTCGTTGCGTCGGACCAGAACCCGAGCCTGGTGCTCGGCAACCTCGTGGTTCCCGATGAGCATTGGCGGCTCGCCGCCGAGCGCACTGCACGCTTTCCCCGGGGGAGACCGGTCCACACGGTGCAGCGGCTTCTCGGCTTGATGAGGGTCATCGCGCGCGCGACTCACGTCGCCAAGCCGCGGCGCGGGTCCGGTCAGGGCGGCACGCCCACCTTGTTGGTCCTTCCGGAGCTGACCGTCCCGCGTCGCTGGTTCCGCGCCGTGGCAACTCATGTCGTGCGGCATGGTGGATTCGGCGCGGTGATGGGGTTGGAATATCTCCATGATCCGTCCGGCCCGTTCGTGCTCAACCAAGCGTTCGCCGTGCTCCCCGGCCCGTTCGGTGCCGTCGCTACCTGGCCCTGGACGAAGCGCTGGCCCGCCGATGGCGAAGGGGAAGAGCTGGCGGGCCTTACTCCCCCTCTGCGGTTCAGGCCTCGCGCGACCGATCCACCTCGTGTCGTGGTCGAGACGTCGTGGGGCCGGTTCTCGACGTTGATCTGCAGCGAGCTGATCGAGGCTCGTCGCGTCGCCGATCTGCTGGGGCGGGCGGAGCTGGTGCTCTGTCCTGCATGGAACAGGGACACGGCGTCGTACGACCACCTGATCCAGAGCGTCGGGTTCCAGCTGCATGCGATCGTTGCCGTCGCCAACAACGGGCACTACTCCGATTGCCGGGCGTGGGCACCGCTCTCGGTACGGTGGAAACGCGACTTGTGCCGGTTGATCGAGCGCGAAGTCGACGACATCGTCCAAGTCCCGCTGCCCATGCGCAGTTTGATCGAGTTCCACGAGTCCGCGGCCAGCGCTCCGCCACCCAAGGGGGCCAAGCCGGACTGGCGGCCGTTGCCCCCGAACTGGCCACGACGCTCTCGACCGCGGTCGGTGTGGAGCCCGTCTCCAGTCCCGGTGGAGTGGCTCACCCCGGACGACCCCACCGATGTTGATGAGGAGCCGTGATTCGTCCCAGCGTCTCGGCTCGCGCCCCCGCCGCCGGTTCACACCAGGCGCTCTGGGCAGCCCCCGATCTCCCGGACCCCTGCGAGATCCACCACTTGCGCCCGCGCCCTCATTCGGCCCGCTTCGTCGCAAGCTCCCGCGAGGG
>JAGQIY010000963.1 GCA_020430865.1 Myxococcales bacterium | reverse complement strand
TAGCGAAGCCCAGTCGAGCGAGAGTCAGCTGGTTGGTGTGCTGAGCCGAGTGTTTCGGCACGATGCAGCGGCACCGAACGTGATGCTCGGTATCGGGGATGACGCCGCGTGCCTGCGCTTCACTGGAAAGCTCGTGGTGAGCGTCGACGCCCAGGTCGAAGGGACGCACTTCCGTCTGGAGTGGCTGGACCTGAAGGATCTCGGCTTTCGAAGTTTCCAGGCGGCAATCAGTGACCTGGCGGCGATGGGCGCGACCCCGGTCGCTGCGGTCTCCCATCTGACTCTGCCCGCAGACTTCCGCCCCGCGGAGCTGAGGCGCCTCAGCCTGGGGCAGGAGCAGGCCGCCGCCGCCACCGCCTGCCCCGTGATTGGTGGAAACCTGAGCCGCGGCTCGGAACTCAGCGTCGTCACCACGGTGCTGGGGCGCGCGAAACGCTACGTGACCCGTTCAGGCGCTCGACCGGGCGACGAGGTTTGGCTCCTCGGGGAAATTGGCTTGGCCCGTGCGGGACTGGAACTGCTGCTCAGCGAGTCCAAGCTTCGCACGCGCGCGGCACGCCGTGCCCTGGCAGCCTGGCGACGCCCCATGGCGCTTCTCGAGGAGGGACGTGCTCTGGTTGGACGTGCTCGCGCGTGCCTGGACGTCTCTGATGGGCTCGGTCAGGACGTGAAGCGCCTGGCCGACGCCAGCGGCGTACGCATTGATCTGGACCAGCAGCTCGTGCGCCGCGCGCTTCCTCCGGAGCTGGAGGCGCTCGAGCGCAGCCTGGGCTGGTCCGCGCTCGAACTCGCGCGGCAGGGCGGAGAGGATTATGCGCTGCTGGCCACGGGACCAGCGAAGCGACGCCCGAAAGCCGCGAGGGTCATCGGCGCAGTTCGCCAGGGCAAGGGCGCGTGGATCGACGAGGGCGGGCGGCTCCGCCCCCTGGAGGGCGGCTTCGATCACTTCCGCGCGGAGAAGTAACCCGCGCTAGAAGCCGGGATCGGTAACAGGCGGCGGCACGAAGCCGTTGTCTGCGGGCGGCTTGGGCTTGGCCGTGGGGGGCGGCGCAGCGCTGGTCGCTGGCGGCGTGCCGGGCTTTGGCTTCGCGCCTCCGGTCGCCGCGTGAGCGGGCGGGGTCGCCGCGTTCGCTGGCTTCGTCTCCTTCTCGAGCTCGTCCGGGCTCAGCGTGACGCCCCCTGCGTCTTCGCTCGGACTCGCCGGATCGGGGTCGACGGCCTCCGCCTCGGGGGCGGTCCCAGTCTCGGCCGTGGTCGGCGCGGTCTCCGCGGTGTTTGCGACCGCCGTCTGGGGCGCTTCCGGCTTCTGCTGGAACTTCATCACGGCGAACGCTGCGCCGCCGCCGAGCACGGCCAGGCCGAGCAGGAGTCCGATGACCAGCCCGGCGCCAGACTTCTTCGGCTTGACCGCCGGGGCGAATGTCTCGGTTCCGTACGGTGTCCCGTGCGCCAGGCCGTAGTCACCGCTCGGGGGAGGAGGCAGGCTGCTGGTGTGTCCGCTGCTGCCGTGCGCCGCGTGGGTCGACAGCTGCACCGTCATGGTGTCGACCAGCGTTCCTTGAGACGGGGGCACGGAGTCTCCCGGACGGCTCACCGGGGGTAGCGAGACCTGGCTCACCAGGTCTGGCATCGAGCGCATCTGGAGGCGCTCCTGATTGCCCTGAGCGCGTTCGTCCGCCGCTCGGATGGCTTCGCGCAGGGCCTCTCGCCGCTTCTCACCGCGTTCGCCCAGGAGCCCAGTGACGAACTTCCCGACGTCGTCCGCCCGCACCCGTGGCATGTTCGGCGGGAAGACGCGGTCGAGCGCGGCCTCGAACTCTGCCGCCGTCTGGTAGCGCTCCGCGGGATCCCGGGCCAGCGCCTTCATCACCACGGTCTCGAGGGGGCGAGGGTAGTCCTTGTCGAACGCTCGCGGCGCCACGATCGGGCGGTCCGAGACGATGTTCTGCAGGGTGATCACGTCGCTTTCCCCGCGGAAGGGATGCTTGCCCGTGGTCAGCTGGTACAGGATGATGCCCAGGGCGAACAGGTCCGTGCGTCGGTCGATGTCCTCGCCGAGCGCCTGCTCCGGGCTCATGTACGGGGGCTTGCCCTTGATCTGCCCGGCGTTGGTCTCGGCGGCGCTGCGACCTCCGGCCTTCGCGACGCCGAAGTCGACGATCTTCACCTGCCCGTCGTAGGTCAGCAGAATATTCTGTGGGGAAATGTCGCGGTGGACCAGTCCCAGTAGCTCACCCTGAGCGTCCTTGAGCTCGTGAGCGGCGTGCAGGCCCGCGCAGGCGTCGGCGACGATGCGCACGGCGATGTTGCGAGGGATGCCTCCCTCCTTGGCGGCAGCGCGGCGGATCGCGCTGAGCGGCTCGCCATCCACCCACTCCATGACCAGGTACAGGATGTCGTTCTGCTCACCCAGGTCCTGGATCTGGACGACGTTCGGGTGACGGATGTTCGAAGCGATCGTGGCCTCGTCCAAGAACATCTGCTCGAACATTGGATCATCACTGATCGTCGGCAGCATGGTCTTGATGGCGACCGTCTTCGAGAAGCCGCGGGTGCCGTGCAGACGCGCGGCCCAAACCGCGGCCATCCCTCCCTGCGCGATGGGCACGAGGAACTCGTAGCGACCCAGGGTCTGACCAGGTTGGATTTCCCCAAGCGTTTGCATCAGCTGAATGACTCAGCGTTGCAGACGCGGGCCCGTCGCACAAGATGAGCGCCGTCGATCTGAGGTCTCCAGCCCCGAGAGGTGCGAGGGGAAACCACCCCGGCGACCGAAGTCGGCAGCGGGCGTCTCGAGTCGACTCATCGGCGCGCCCGCTCGCGACCGAATCGCAGCTCAACTGGGCTGGATCGCGCGCTGGACCGCGAAGCCTCCAGGAAACAAACGGGGCTGAAATATAGTGCGAACTCGTCGCGTGGGTGCGCAGGGGACTTCGGTCGAGTGTTCGAGGGGCCTCGAAACTTGCCGTGTTGAAACAGCCTTGCCGCGGGGAATCATGCCCCCAAGAGCCCGAGCGTCAGCCTGTTGTCGACGAGGGTCGCGCAGCGAGCCGACCGAGTGCAGCGCCCATCGACCAGGCGGCGGCGAGCGCCAGGGCGCTCGACACGAGCACGAACGTGGTGCGGGTGTGCCCCAGCACCTCCCAGCCTCTCGGGATCTGGTAGGCCGCGTTGACGTTGGCGGTTGCAGGCAAAAACAGCCTCGAAAACCCCACACACAGCACCAACAGCCCGAGCGCCCAGAGCCAGCCCCTGGGCACTGCTCCGAAGCGCCGTGGCGCCGCCAGGGCGAGCAGGCTGCCACCGAGGTGAACGGCATAGGACGTCGGGATGATGTTCGAGTTGGCCAGCCAGATGTCGCCCAGCCACACGGCGGTGCCTGGCAAGAGCCAGATCCCACCCGCGGCGCAGAGCTCGGGGCGTCGCAGCAGCCAGCCCAAGCCCAGCACCAACGCTGAGACATTGCAGATCCAGCAGCAGTCGGCAGCCCGGCCGTCCTTCAGTGCGACCCAATCGTGCGCGCCGATCGCCAACAACAGGGCGACGCCCAGCGCTCGGTCCCATGACTTGTGGGCGTCTCCCATTGCCTATCCCCAGCCCCCAGCCAGCCTGGCCTGGCGAGAGAGCTCGGGCCACACGAGCGAGCAGGGCGCCACCACGCGCCCAGCGTCCAGGCACTCAGAAAAATCGTCCTGCGCCAAACCTGTGAACACGTTGTTGAACACCTTAGCGTAACTTGTGTTCAGGGCTGCGGAAGTTCAGGTTCCGCGGCGCTTCGGTCTGTGGGTGGGCTGGCGTGGGACTTGGTGTGCACAAGCAGTGGACCCCCAGATGCTGGGTTTTTGCCCTGGACGCACCCCAAGGGGTTGGGGTATTCAAGGCGCTCACTGAATGTTCATCCCTGCTCAACAGTGCAGCAGGGGGCCGGTGGGAGCCAGATCGAAGACTGCAAGCACGAACAGCTAAACAAACGTGCTGCTGCACATCCGAGCGGAGCTCAGGGGTGCAGGTCGGAGACTCAACCCACGCTTAGCAACAACCCTGGAATCTTGGATTGTCTCGTCGCTCCGCGCGGCGGACTCGTGGCGCCGCGAGGCGCTCGCGGTGTGGCTTTCGTTCGCGCTCCCGATGGGACCGCGGGCAGCTCGCCGGGCCGGATGGCAGTGGCGCCTCGGGCGCTCGGATGGCCCTGCACTTCTCGAGCATCGATTCACGGAACCATGCAGCACGCTTTACTCGATCAGCGCGTCCCGTGCGGCTCCTCTGGAGCTGGGGCGCCTCGGATCCAGTCAGCGCGCGAGTCGATCACGGCCGGCCACGCTGGCCATCCAGAGGTCTGAGGGGAGATTTGGGGCGGTGCGGGGCGAACTGCCCGGCGTCGAGTTCGTTTTGTGGCCAGCGGTCACGGACTGACGAGTGTTCGGGGTCGCAGGATCAAGCAGTCTCTGGGTCGTGCGGGACACGACCGAGTGGCCACGGTCTAGGCCGTGGCAACCAAGCAGGTCGCGCGGGTAGGCGCGAATGGAAGGATGAGAGAAAAGATGGCGCAATCGATGGTGGGGCATGAAGCGGGGGTGAAGCAGGTGGGCGCAGGGATCTCGACTCCTGAGACCGAGCAGCGTGTGAGCGCGGCCGGACTCCAGTTCAAGCGACGTTACACGACGGAGGCGGTCGCTCCCTTCGACGCGGTCGACTGGCAGCGTCGAACCAGCGTCATCACCAACCCTGACGGCTCGGTCGTGTTCAAGATGGAAGGCGCCGAGATCCCGAGCCAGTGGTCCCAGCTCGCCACCGACATCGTGGTCAGCAAGTACTTCCGCAAGAGCGGGGTCAATGGTCAGAAGGAGCAGGCAGAGACCAGCGTGCGCCAGGTCGTGCACCGCGTCGCCCACACGATTCGTGTCGCCGGTGAGCGCTTCGGCGGCTACTTCGCCAGCGCCCAGGACGCCGAGGTGTTCGAGCAGGAGCTGACGTTCCTGTTGGTCAACCAGTACGGGGCGTTCAACTCGCCCGTCTGGTTCAACTGCGGCTTGTACCACGAGTACGGCATCGAAGGTTCCGGGGGGAACTGGGCCTGGACCGAAGGTACTCATGACGACATCTCGGAGACGCCCAATGCGTACATCCGCCCGCAGTGCTCTGCCTGCTTCATCCAATCGGTCGACGACGACCTGATGAGCATCTACGAGCTGGTCAAGCACGAGGCTCGGCTGTTCAAGTACGGCTCGGGCACGGGCACGAATTTCAGCGCGCTGCGCGGACGTCAGGAGAAGCTGTCTGGGGGCGGGACCTCCAGCGGCTTGATGAGTTTCCTCGAGGTGCTGGATCGCGCCGCTGGTGCGACGAAGAGCGGTGGCACCACGCGCCGTGCGGCCAAGATGGTCTGTCTCGACATGGACCACCCGGAGATCGTCGACTTCGTGCAGTGGAAGGTGCGCGAAGAGAAGAAGGCGCGCGCGCTCATCGCTCAGGGCTTCGAGTCAGACTTCAACGGCGAGGCCTACAAGACCGTCAGCGGGCAGAACTCGAACAACTCCATCCGCGTCAACGACGACTTCATGCACGCGGCGACCACCGGCGGGAAGTGGCACACTCGCGCGCGCACGACGCGTGAGGTGGTGGACACCTATGACGCCGGCGAGCTCTGGAACATCGTGGCCGACGCGGCTTGGAGCTGCGCGGATCCTGGTGTGCAGTACGACACCACCATCAACCGCTGGCACACCTGCCCCAACACCGATCGTATCAACGCATCGAACCCGTGCTCCGAGTACATGTTCCTCGACAACTCGGCGTGCAACCTGTCGTCGTTGAACCTAACCAAGTTCTTGGACGCGGAGGGTCGCTTCGACGTCGAAGGCTATCGGCACGCCATCGAGCTGTTCTTCACCGCGCAAGAGATCCTGGTCGACCTGTCGAGTTACCCCACGGAACAGATTGCACGAAACTCCCACGACTACCGGCCGCTGGGTCTCGGCTACGCGAACCTCGGCACGCTCTTGATGGTGCTCGGCATCCCCTATGACTCCGATCGTGGGCGCGCCATGGCCGGTGCGCTCACGGCCATCCTTTGTGGTCACGCCTACCGCGTGAGCTCCGAGATGGCGGCGAGCAAGGGGGCGTTCAACGGCTATGCGAAGAACCGCGAGCCGATGCTGCGAGTCATGCGCATGCACCAGGAGGCGGCCTACGGCATCGATCGCGATCTATGCCCGGAGGCGCTCTGGCGCGCAGCGTGCGAGGACTGGGATCAGGTGGTGAAGCTCGGTGAACAGCACGGCTACCGCAACGCACAAGCGACGGTGCTCGCGCCCACTGGCACCATCGGTCTGTTGATGGACTGTGACACCACGGGCATCGAGCCGGATTTCGCGCTGGTGAAGTTCAAGAAGCTCGCGGGTGGCGGCTACTTCAAGATCGTCAACCAGGCGGTGCCCCACGCGCTTCAGCGTCTGGGCTACGGCCCGGTCGAGGTGCAAGAGATCGTCGCTTACATCTCCGGCACGAACACCCTGGTGGGAGCGCCTCACGTCAACCGCCAGACCCTGAAGGAGAAGGGCCTCGACGAGCAGGACCTGCGCAAGGTGGAGGACGCGCTCCCCGGTGTGTTCGATCTGAACCTGGCGTTCTCACCCTGGGTGCTCGGCAAGGACACCTACCAGCGCCTGGGTATCACTGCGGAAAAGATGAGCCAGCCTGGCTTCAACCTGCTCAAGCATTTGGGCTTCACCGCCAAGGAGATCGAGGCTGCCGGCGACGTCATCGTCGGGCGCATGACCATCGAGGGCGCGCCGTACCTGAAGGCGGAGCACCTGCCGGTGTTCGACTGCGCCAATCGCTGCGGTCGTACAGGCGAGCGCTACCTCGAGCCAATGGCTCACATCCGCATGATGGCGGCGGCGCAGCCGTTCCTTTCCGGGGCCATCAGCAAGACCGTGAACCTGCCCAACGAGGCAACCGTCGACGACGAGCGCCGCATCTACGAAGAGGGCTGGAAGCTCGGCCTCAAGGCAGTCGCGCTCTATCGGGATGGCTGCAAGGCGTCTCAACCCCTCTCGACTTCGAGCGATCAGAAAGCGGAGAAGGAAGAGGCGATCGAGGTCGCTGCCAAGGCAGAGCCCGTGGTTCAGATCCGTCCCACGGGGACGCGCGTGCGCTTGCCCAAGAAGCGCAGCGGCTTCACCCAGGAGGCCACGGTGGGCGGCCACAAGGTCTTCCTCCGCACCGGCGAGTACGAAGACGGCTCCTTGGGCGAGATCTTCATCGACATGCACAAGGAAGGCGCGGCCTTCCGCTCGTTGATGAACTGCTTCGCCATGGCGGTCAGTGTCGGCCTGCAGTACGGCGTGCCCCTCGAGACCTACGTGGAGCAGTTCACGTTCACGCGCTTCGAGCCTCACGGAGTCGTGTCGGGGCACCCGAACATCAAGTTCTCGACCTCGATCGTGGACTACATCTTCCGCGTGCTCGGCGTGGAGTACCTGCAGCGCTACGACTTCGCCCAGGTGCCCCCGGAAGAGGAGCCGGTCTCAATCGCCGACCCGGTCGAGACTCGGCGTCAGGAGGAGGCGCGAGCGTTGCCAGAGGCGAGCGTGGTCGCTGACAGTCACAACAGCGGTCTCGACGCGCAGCTCGAGGAGATGATGGGGGACGCGCCGGTCTGTGACGGCTGCGGCCACATCACCGTGCGCAACGGCGCGTGCTACAAGTGCCTGAACTGCGGCAACTCGATGGGCTGTTCCTGAGCCCGATCCAGCGCACGCAGCCATCTGCTCGGCGGCTCGCCTCTTCCGGAGGTGGGCCGCGGTGGTTTTGTGGCCTCACGCCTCGCCTCGAGACACTCGAGGCAGAAATCCGCTTAACGACAGGCCGCCAGGCGGGGTCTAGGCGTACGACTGGGGTCACCGCCCAGGCATCGGGGATGTCGAGGGTTTGTGGCCAGCTGGAAAAGCCAGCTACGCTTGTGGTGAGCTAGAGCGCGGACTTCAGTATCTGATAACCATGCGGCTTCAGACGCGAAATTTGGAACGCTCGGCCCTGTCGGGCGCGAAAACACGGGGCAATTCCCGCGCGACTGAACTAGGCTGGGACCGCTCGGCGCCACGAGCAGCCGACCAAAGTCCGCTGCGCCCGAAGTGCTAGGAGAC
>JAGQIY010000962.1 GCA_020430865.1 Myxococcales bacterium | reverse complement strand
CCTGGCGAGCTGGGTGTGTCGTCGCATCGCAACCTCCGAAACCAAGGGTACGCGATCCGGACCGGATCGGGAGGTCAAAAGCCTGACCAGAGCGTCGCAGAATCGGTGGAGATCCCAAGATTCCAGCGTAGTTGATCTCGCTTGCGATACGGCCGGCCGGTCGAGCGGAGCTCGGGTCCGGCAGCTTCACGGGCAGATCTAGCGCCGGCGAAGCCCGGAGCGTTCCCGTGAGGAAACGCGTCAGGGCAGCTCTGCGCGGCTGATCGGGAGGCAGGCACGGCGGGTGCCAGGGAAACGCGTTGTGGAAGCGAGCCCTCCCAGGCATGGTGCGTGGCTCGTAACTCCCAGTGATCGGATACTCGATGCAGACACCCCATAGCGTGACGTCCCTTGCCTTGATGCGTGTGCTCGCAGCAGGTTTCTGCCTGAGCATCGCTTCGCCAGCAGGCGCTCAGGTGGTGACCGTGAGTGATCTGAGCTTGGCGCGCAGCGTGAGCCTCGCGTCGGATAGCTACCTCGGGGGGCTGGACGTGGCTGACGACGGCACGGTCTACGCCTACGGCAACCTGGGTGAGATGATCTTTCGGGTCGGGAACGACGACAGCGTGAGCCGGATCACGACCGGTGTGTACCACGTTGACCAGTTCCGTGGGGATTTGCGTATTGGACGCGACGGGCTGATCTACGAGGTCCCGACCAGCGAACCGTCCTTCCCAGTTCGACGCTTCGCCGTGGACGGCACTCGCCAGGCGGATCTGGCGCGGATCGAGGATGGGACGAGCTTGCTCGGGACTGGGCTGGACTTCGATTGTCAGAACAATGCCTTCGTCGCCGTTCGGGTCCCGACCCTCTATCGGGTCACACCCAGCGGCGTCGTGTCCCCTTTCCAGAGCAGCTACGCCTTCGACCACGTCGACGAGGTGGAAGCGAGCCTGGACAACGTCATGTACCTCGCCGAGGCCCCCGGCGGAACCGACGCGCTCATGCGCATGACGCCCGATGGCGCGGTGGCGCCCTACGCTGCGATCAACGGGGTCAACCTGCGCGCGGCTGCGGTCGATTTCAGCAACGGCGACGTCTACGCGGCCACGGCCACGGCCGTCTACCGCTTGCGCGACGCGAACGGCAACCAGCAGATCGACGACGCCTCGGAGTGGGAGATCGTGGTGACGGGCAGCGACTTCCACGACGTGGGGTACGGGCCATCGGCGGCTGGCGGGGGCTACTCGCTGTACGTTCAGACCAGCACGACGCTTCACGAGGTCCGCGGGCTCGTGGTGCCAAGTGGCGACTGCGGGCCGCACATCGACGACGACGGAGATGGCGCCTGCGAGCTCGGCCTGGACGGGAACGCCGACGGCGATTGCCTCGACTCCGGAGAGGCGACCGCAGCTGCGGACTGCGCCGACGACGACCCGACACGGTTCCCTGGGGCAATCGAGTCGTGCGACGGCATCGACAACGACTGCGATGGATCCCCGGACGAGGACTTCGTCACGCTTGGTGATGTCTGCTCGGCCGGTGTCGGAGCCTGCGCGAGCGCGGGCTTCATCGTGTGCAGCGTCGATCAGCTAGGCGTCGAGTGCGACGCCGTCGCCGGGACCCCCCAGCCCGAGATCTGTGGCAACGGCATCGACGAGGACTGCGATGGCGCGGATGCGCCCTGCAGCAGCGGAGGCACAGGCGGCGTCGGAGGCACTGCTGGCGCAGGCACTGCTGGCGGAGGCACAGGCGGCGTCGAGGACGCAGGGGTCGCCGGGACCGGTGGGCAGCCGCAGTACGAGGGAGACGGCTCCACCGCGAATCCCAGCCACGCGAGCAAGAAGATCGACGACGGCGACTGCAACTGCCGGCTCCAGGCGCCTTCGGGCAAGCGCCCGTGGGTTTGGGGGTTAGGCGCGCTGTTGCTGACGGGGCTCTACCGGCGTCGTCGGGTACGGCGCAGGCGCTAGGTTCTCAGACCCCACGGCGGCCGCCCCAGCGCTCGACGTGCAGACGAGTACAGGCAGACACATCTTGCCGTGCGGCAAGATCGCGAATCACAGGTAGGCGCGCCCTCAGGCTCTCGCGATCGGTGGCCTGGGGCATCAACAGGACGCGCGCGCGGGGCCACGCGGTGCGCTCGAGGAGAGCCTCGACCTCGGGCCAGTCCGCGTCAGCTTCGATGACCAGCTTGAGCCAGGCGCGGCCGGTGTCGCGCAGCGCGAGCAAGGCGTCGGGGACCAGGCGGCGCTTCTCCGGATCACCGCCATGGCTGAGCTTGGGCGAGACGTTCCACTGGTTCACGCGCGAGGCCAGCTCCGCCGGGGGCGCGAAGGTGCCGTTGGTCTCCACCTCGACGACCAGGGCGTCGCCCAGCTGACCGAGCAGCGAGACCAGCGGCTTGCTCTGGATCAGCGGCTCGCCCCCGGTGATCACGAGGCGCGGCGGGTGTGTCGCGCCCTCGGTGGAGCGCGGGAGCTTCGCGGTGCTCCTCTCCCCCTCCTGATCCGCGAGGAGACGCGTGATCTCCGCGCGCACCTCGCCCAGCGGGCGCTCCGTCACCTCGTCGGCGTAGCGATACCGGGACCAGTCCCAGGTGTACTTGGTGTCACACCAGGCGCAGCGCAGGTTGCACAGCGCGAGGCGCAAGAACACGCAGGGCGCTCCGAGGCTCGCCCCCTCGCCCTGGACGCTGGCGAAGATCTCGCTGACCCGCAGGATGTCGGGGGGGAGGGTGCGCTCGAGGTCCACGGGAGCCATGTATCGCGCGCCGAGCGGCGAGGCCAGTCACTCGCCGGCGAAGACCTTGGCCATCGAGCGGTCGTGCAGCTTGCCCAGCAGCGGCAGCGCGACCATGGCGCCGACCTGGGCGAGGAACATGTCCCACTGAGCGTCCCACACGTCGCCCTGGGTGCCGAGAAACGCGGTGCCCTTGTCCGAGGCCACGATCAGCGTGACCCACCACTCGAGCAGCTCCCAGAAGGCGGCGATGGCGAGCACGATGGAGACCACGATGAAGTACAGCCAGCCGCCGCGCCGGAGCGGCGTCAGTCGCAGCAAGACTTCCTTGATGATGAAGCAGGGGAAGACGCCGAGGGCGACGTGGCCGATGCGGTCGTAGTGATTGCGCGCGAGGTGGAAGGTGTCCTTCGCCCAGTTCCCGAGTGGCGTTTCCGCGTAGGTGTAGATCCCGCCGTAGTTCAGGATCAGGACGTGAATGAAGACGCTCACGTAGATCCAGTGGGAGAGCGGAAGCTTCTTGTAGGTCGCGATCATCACCGCGACGCCGAGCAAGCCGGGCACCACCTCGAGCGACCAGCTGAAGCGTCCCGCTGGTGGATTGATCAGGCTCAGCCCGAGGATGAGCGCGCCAGCTGCCAGCAGCATCAGCGGCAGACGTTGGTGTCCCGGGCGCGGCGCGCGCTGCGCTGTCGAGACGGCGCCGGACGAGGGCTCGGAGACATTCGACTGCGACGCCATGACGTTGCATGGTAAGGCAGGCGCCATGGCTCGTGACAAGCGTGGTGGACGGGATCTGCGAGAGCCGCGTCCCGTGGAGGTTCAGACCGGTTTTCACACCCTGGCGGAGGGCTCGGCGCTGTATCGCTGCGGGGGAACGCGGGTGCTCGTCACCGCCTCCGTCGACGAGAGCGTGCCGCCCTTCCTCGAGGGCACCGGCAAGGGCTGGATCACGGCCGAGTATCAGATGCATCCCCGCGCGAACCCGCGTCGGCGCGAGCGCCGAGACGGACGTGAGCGCCCGCTGGGTGGTCGCGCCCGGGAGATCGAGCGACTGATCGGGCGCTCCCTGCGCGCTGCGGTCGCCCTCGAGAAGCTCGGGGAGCGCAGCATCCACATCGACTGCGACGTGCTGGAGGCGGACGGCGGCACACGCACGGCGTCGATCACCGCGGGCTTCATTGCCTTGGCGCAGGCGCTCTACAAGCTGCGTCAGAGTCGCCTCCTGGAGATCCCGGTGCTGCGCGACCAGGTGGCTGCCATTTCCGTGGGGCACGTCGACGGGGAGTACGCCCTCGACCTCTGCTACGCAGAGGACAGCACCGCTCGCGTCGACCTGAACGTCGTCGGCACGGCCAACGGTGGCATCGTCGAGATCCAGGGCACCGCCGAGGGCGAAGCCGTGCCCCGCGCCGACGTCGACGCCATGATCGACCTCGGGATGGCAGGCATCGGCAAGCTCTGCACCATCCAGAGCGACGCCCTGGCGGCCGCTGGCGTGGAGCTAGAGAAGCTCTTGATGCGCCGGTAGAACGCTTCGGCTCACGCGATGCGGATCGGAAGCCTGCGGCGCCCCCACTTGCCTGCGCGCTGGTCGAAGCGCCCGGGGATCACCGTCCCGCAATGAGCGCAAGCGCCGGAGTGAGCGTCACCGTGCTTCACCGCGTACTCGCCGAGGGCATACCAGTCGCGCTCGATGAGCAGCGCGTTGCAGCCGGGGCAGTACGTCGACTGGCTCTCGGGGTGATGGACATTACCGCAGTACACGTGGCGCAGCCCGATCGCCTTGGCCTGAGAGCGGGCGCGTAGCACCGTTTCCGTAGGGGTACGCTCTGGACCCGTCAGCTTGAAATCGGGGTGAAACGCGGAGAAGTGCAGCGGCACGTCGGGGCCGAGGTTCTCGTACATCCAGCCGGCGAGTCGCTCGACCTCGGCCTCGGAGTCGTTCTCTCCGGGGATCAACAGCGTGGTCACCTCGAGCCAGCAGTCGGTCTCGTGCTTGATGTAGCGCAGGGTGTCGAGCACCGGCGCCAGCTCGGCGAAGCACAGCTTCTTGTAGAAGCGCTCGGTGAAGGCCTTGAGGTCGATGTTCGCCGCGTCCATCGCGCCGAAGAACGCCTCGCGCGCCCTCTCGCCGATGTAGCCGGCGCTGACTGCGACGCTGTTCAGGCCCAGCTCGTGACAGGCCTCGGCGGTGTCGATGGCGTACTCGGCGAAGATGACGGGGTCGTTATAGGTGTAGGCGATGGAGCGGCAGCCCGCGTGCTCCGCGAGATCGACGAGCGCGGCGGGCGTGGCGAGCGTGAACATCCGGCTCGCGTCGCGGCTCTTGCTGATGTCCCAGTTCTG
>JAGQIY010000961.1 GCA_020430865.1 Myxococcales bacterium | reverse complement strand
TGGGAGGTGGACACCACCGCGGTGCGCGAACGCGTCGAGCGCGATCGCAAGCTGATGAGAGCCATCGCGCCGCAGGTCTCGCAGCCGCCTCCGAGCTGGCACACCGAGCTGGCCGAGCGCTGGAGTCGGATCGAAGCGGCGAGCGACCCTGGCGCCGACTTCGATCAGCGCTACGCCGCCTGTCTGGCGTTCAGCTCGAAGGACTACGCGCCCGATCAGGCCGACGAGATCGCCCAGGAGCTCGCGAAGGCGGAGCGTGGCGGGGCGCTGGACGTGCGCGTGAACGTGGCGTTCGGCGAACCGGTGGTGCGACCTCAGCCGGTCATCAAGAATCACCGCCCTGCGGGCTGGCGCAGGCCCATCCTGTGGTAGCCTCGCACATGCCCGAGCGCATCTCCCGTGAGGCGGCGGTCGCCAGCATTGAATTACCAGAAGGAAAATGCCTCGCCTGCCAGCTGGTGGCCGGTGCAGGCGGCGCGCTGACGTTGCTCGAGACCGAACGGCTGGTTGCGCTGTTGCCCAGACTCGGCGTGGCCTTCGGTCAGGTCTTGATCGTGCCTCGAGTGCACGTGGAGCGCTTCACGGATCTGCCCCGGCAGGCCTGGCTCGAGATGAGCGAGCTGGCTCGGAGCATCGCCCAGGCCATCGAGCGCTGTCTGGAGCCGGCGCGGTGCTACGTCGCGTCCCTCGGTACGCCTCGCGCCGACGTGCCCATGTCCTGCGCCCATCTCCACGTTCACGTGATCCCGGTGATGGACCCCGACGCTCGGCCAGCGCAGGTGCTCACGTGGTCCAATGGAGTGGTCCGCGGGGAACCAGCGGAGCTGGAGGCGCTGCGGGTGAGGTTGAGCGCGGCGCTGGCAGACGTCGCCTGACGCCACGCCTTAGACCGGATGGAAGAACTGCTTGAGCGGGGGCGCCATGTTCTTGGGGATGTTCTCGCCCCACGCGCCGCCGTTGATGGTGCGTCCCGTGGGCTTGCCCTGGGGGTCCAACTCGAAGAACGCTGGGATTCCGTTCGCGTTGATTCCGGCCTTCATCAGCTCATTGCCCCAGGCGTCACTATCCAGGCGGATTTGATAGGTGTCCTTGAAAGCGTCTTGCATCAGCGGATCGCCGAGGCTCGCCTCGAGCTCCTTGCAGGGCATGCACCAGGTCGCGTGCACCTCGACGTACGCCTTCTGGCCCTTGGCCCTGGCCTTGCCTGCCTCGGCGCTGAGCAGCGCGGACAGGTCGCCGTCCTTGGGGGTGAGGGTCACCGCCGTGAACGAGCCTGCGGTCGCGGCCGCTCCCGCGCTCGCGGAGGCTCCACCGGAGTCGTGCTTACAGGCGGACAGCGCGGCAATCAGCAGCAGGCTCAACCAGGCGTGGCGCATGCACGGAGTCTTCCACGGTCGAGCATCAGCGCAAACACTGGTTGCTTGGCGTTTGCGCTAGCGCAAACACTGGTTGCTTGGCGTTTGCGCTAGCGCAAACACTGGTTGCTTGGCGTTTGCGCTAGCGCAAACACTCTGCATACCCGATCCCCCAGACTTCGGGCTGGAAGCTCAGGTTGCCGGCGCCGTCCCGGGTCACGATCTCGTCGCCAGAGAACCACATGCGGACGCGGTCGGTGTCCTCGAGTACCGCGACGGATCGGATCTCGCGCTTCGTCCAGCTGAAGTCCCCGCGCTCGAAGATCGGATCCGGGTACTGCGTGAAGTTCGATCGCCCGTCGACGGACACCGATAGCTGCAGAGCCACCTGGAGCCAGTCGGCGTCGTAGTAGTCATCGTGCTTGTCGTTGGCCACGTCGCTGAACAGCTGTACGTGGCCGTCGATCAGCGCGGCGAACGGCGTCGAGAAGCCGATGTAGCCATCACCCCGCGGATACAAGATCGGGTCGGGGGTCAGGGCCAGAGCAGGTGCAGAGAACGTGCTGCCATCCATCGAGGTGACGAGGCCAATCACCTGGCGCGACTGCATCGTGCCGGCGTCCACGCCCACCGCGGTGAAGTAGACGTACAGCTCGTCGCCAACCACGACGGCCGCGGGTTCGCCGACGATCAACCCGTCGAAGTCGTTCGCGTTGCCCGTGGGGACCACGAACCGCTCGTTCTCCAGGCTGAAGGCAATGCCATCGTCGCTCACGGCGTGGGCCAGGTGATAGCCAAAAGCGTCGCCTTGATCCGGATAGGTGGTGATGAACAGATGGTACTTGCCCTTGAACCACACCACGCTGGGCGTCTCCACACTCTCCATCGCCCCGGCGGGTTCGAAGACCGGCGTCTGGGGGTCGAGGCTCCAGCTGCGCGCGTCAGCCGAGGTGAGGCGATAGATGCTGACGATGATCGGGTCCGCGAAGCCGCTGGATGCCGAAGCGTACATCACGTAGCTCCCGTCCGATTGCTTCAGCACATGGGGATCGTTCCAGGTCGCGTCGGTCAGGAAGTCGCCATACTTGATCACGGGATCGGGTGAGGGAGCCTTGAAACAGCCAGGCAGCAGCGTCGAGCCGCTGCCTCCACCCGACGTGCCCGCGTTCCCGCCGCTGGAGCTACCGGCGCTGCCGCCGCTGTGTTCGCCTGCGTCGCCACCGCTCCCGCCGCTTGATTGCCCCGCGGATCCGGCGCTCGCAGAGCCACCGCTTCCGGACTCGCGCTGCGTGTCCGAACCGCACGCCACGAGTCCCAGCGCGACCAGGGCGCCCAGCGCGGGCCTAGACCACGCCATACAGCACCGTCACGATCACCGCCGCCAGCATGCCGAGCACGATGACCAGGAGCGCGACCCAGATCGCCCAGTGCAGCCCGGTCTTTCCGGTCGGGCTGCCCAGAGGCGGCATCGGTGGCTGGAACTCGTGAGGCGCAGGCTGCCAAGCCGCTGGGTTCTCTGCCGGGGAGCGCGCGAGTTCCGTCTGATCGATGGTCTTCGCGGGCTCGTCGGGGTCCACCCAGCGCACCCCTCGGGGCGCGGGCTCATTCCCCGCGGCAACGACATTCACGTTCGGCATGCGGGCGCGCAGCTGCTCCGCGGCGGCGTGGGAGTCCGTGCGGCTCTGTAGCGTGCTCTCGAGCCCGACGGGGCTCGGCCCTTCGAGCTCGGTGGCGGCCAGGGCTAGCTGAGAGGCGACCTTCCGCTGGGGCAAGACCGGCTCGTACCTGGGGCTCGCTGCGGTCTGCTCGAGCTCCTGTGTGATGGGGTCCATGCGCGTGGTGTCTGCCTCGGAGGGCACGCCTCCGGCGACGTCCGGGCGCCGCATCACCGCCGTACCGAAGGGCGTGTGGCTGTCGAGGTCCGTGCGTTCGTCCACGCCGCCGAGCGCCTGGCTCAGGTCGGAACCGCAGCCGTCGCACGGCGGAGCCACCGTGTGGCCACGCGGAATGGCCACATGCCTACCGCATGCGGGACAGGTGACGACCAGCGCTGCGGTACCCGGCTCCACTTCCGGAGAATCCTACACCCCGATGCGCTGGATTGCAGCGTAGACTCCCGCAGCAAGGCCGCGCTCTGCCCTGCAAACGTCGCGTCTGCCCCTCGAATGGACCACTTACAGCCAGGAATGCGCCTCGATCGCTACGAGCTGGTGGCCCCGCTGGCGGCGGGCGGTCAGGGCTCGGTGTGGCGCGTTCGCGACCCCCTCGACCCGAGCGCACCGCGCGCAGTGAAGCTCGTGGATCTGGTTCAGGCCAGCCCCGATGGCATCGAACGGGTACGTCGCGAAGCTCATCAGCTCGCGCAGCTCGAGCATCCGTCCATCGTTGCTTGCCACGGCCTGTTCGAAGACGTGAAGGAGAGCGTGCTCGGGCTCGTCGTGACCTACGTCGAAGGTCAGGCGGTCGGGGGCTTGCTCGCGGATCCACGCTTCGACGCCCGGAGGCGACGGCTCTTGCTCGAGCACCTGGCCGAAGCGCTGGCTTTCATCCATGCGCGGCAGATCGTCCACCGCGACCTCAAGCTGGACAACGTACTGGTTGACGCGCGCTTTCTCACGGAGCCGGAGTCGCCGCAGCACGTCAAGCTGATCGATTTCGGTATCGCCCTGGCGCCGACCAGCGGGCGCAAGCTCACTCGCGCGGGGCACATCGTCGGGACACCGTCTTACATGGCGCCGGAGACCCTGGACGCTTCCTGGGGCGGATCGATGAACGCTCCAGCGGTGGACGTGTTCGCCTTCGGTGTGATGGCCTGGCGGCTGTTCCTCTCGGGGCATCCCAGCGGAGTGCAGAACGCGCGCAACCTCGCGGACTATGCCATTGCATACCGCAGCATGAAGAGCCAGCCGGGGCGCTGGCTCGCAGAGCTCGACTCACGACCCGATCTCCGCTGGCTTCGTCACTGCCTGGCGCTGGAACCCGAGCGACGGCTTCCCGATGGCGCGGCGCTGGTCGCTGCCCTGCGTTCCTCCCAGCTGCCGGCCTCGGAGGACGAGCTGGCAGCTACTCAACTCGCGGCTCAGGGGTACACACCCGCGCCGACGCAGGGGCAGGTGAACCCCCCTCGCGGAAGCGGGCCCACGCCTTCATCCGTGCCCACTGCATACTCTCCTGGGCAATTGCCTCACGGAAATGCTATTCCGCCAGGCGGGGAGTCTGCGCCCCCGCGCGCGAATCGCTTCGCGATTGGCGTGGCGCTGGGACTGCTCGCGGCCATCCTGTTCGCGGTGGTCGTGGTCGCGGGCCTCTCCGGAGCGGCGTTCTTCGCCCTTGGCGAGCGCGAGCGCGCGAGCGCACCGCCAGCGTCCACCTGCGTGGCGGGGAGTGCGCTCCCGGCGAACCGCGAGGTGACGATCTGGCTGGGCCCAGTCGAGCTCGCTGACGACGGCTCGAGGCGCAACCTGAGGAGCGACGAAGCCCTCTGCCTCACCAACCTGCGTAGCGGTGAGCGGCGCTGTGCGCGAGGCAACCGCTGGAATCCAACGGTGAAGGCGCGAGTCGGGGATCTGCTCAGCGACGGCGCTGGGCTGATGGTTCAGTTCGAGCGAGCGGGCGGCAGCGAGACCCTCGCCGCGCGCGCGGATCTGGGGCTGAGCACCGTCACGTGTCCTCGGTCGGGGTGGCTGATGCCGTTGCCTCAGAACGCTCGACTGCAGAACGTACCGGTCTTTCCTCGTTGACCGGGCTGGCTCGCTGGCCTGACGAACTCAGGCCTTCAGCTGATCGAACTCGCCCTGCTCGCCGTAGCTCAGATCTCCGAAGGAGGAGTAAGGCTTGCCGCTGTCATCGGTGGCGCCCACCGCGTTGAGCAGGCTGGTCAGCAAGCGATTGTGAGCCGCACCCGTGTCGCTCATCAGGTTGCCGTCTCGGGAGCAATCGATCACCTGGCCCTGCTTCAAGTAGCCGCCGCCGGAGCCGGCGATCACCACTGGCAGGTTGCGGAAGTCATGCGCCTTGCCGTCGGATAGCTCGCTGATCCACATGACCACGCTGTCGTCCAGCATCGTGCCCCCGTCGCCAGTGAACATGTCCAGGTAGGAGAGCAGGTCGTTCATGCGGCTCGCGTAGTAGGTGTCGACCTCGGTGATGAAGTTCTCGATGCCGGGGATGTCCCCGCCCTCGGCGTCATCGCGGCCGTTGCGGTGCGAGAGCTGGTGATGGTTGAACTCGTGGTTCATGCCGTCCCAGCGGAAGGTCGGCCCCGAAGCGCCGCTCGAGAACTTGATGGTGGCCACTCGGTTGACGTCACAGGCCATCGTCAGCGCGGTGAGCTTCATCATCAGCCGCGCGACCTCGTTGAACTCGCCGTCGCTGCCCACGGTGTTCGAGTCCATCATGTCGTAGCGATCGACGCCGTTCAGGTCGAGCGCGGCGACCGTGTCCGGCGAACATGCGGAGCCCATGCCGGTCTCCACGTCCCGCACCAGCGCCAGCCAGTCATCGAGTAGCTTGGTGTCGCTGCTGCTCATCGGTGTGCGCTTGAGGTCGTTGAGGTCGTCGCGCACGAGATCCACCAGGCTCTGACCCCGCTTCATCACGCGGTCATCGCCTTCGGAGCCGGCGATCAAGCCCGTGAAGGCGCGGTAGACGTTGTAGGGGTTGTTCTCCCCGGCGTAGGGCGTCTGGGGGCCCGAGTAGGAGCAGTAGTTGAGCACCTGGTTACCGTTGCGACCCACCTGGATGACCAGCGGAGCCTTGCCGCCGATGTTCAGGCTGCGCGCGGCGGCGAAGTCCACTGACTCTCCAGCGGCGAAGATGTCGGGATCCGTGGTGGGCTGAGCGGTGAGCTTGCAGGCCATGCCCTTCATGTGGTCGTCGCCCGGGAGCTCATCCCAGTTGAAACCTCGGGGCGCCATGTGGATACCTCGCGGAACCAGCAAGCGATCCGCGAAGCCGCTCATCGGCTCGAGGGCGCGACCTTGGAGGGAAGCGGCGGTGATCTGCCCGCTGGCCACGTTGGGGAAGAAGCGATCCATGTTCACGCCATTGGGCGTGAACAGGATGATCAGTCGCTTGATGGGCTGCGTGGGGGCAGCCAGCACGCGGCCCGCAAGCGAGCCGAGCAGCGGAATGCCCAGCGCCACGCCGCCGACGCCACGCAGGAAGTTTCGACGAGTAGTCTGCGTCTTCTTGTTCATTGGGCCTCCGGAGCGCGGCTGCGGAACGTCTCGCTGACCACGATGTCGACCAGCATGTCGAGGATCGTGTAGTCGGCCGCGTTCATCTTCCTGGCCAGGGAGTCGATGATCTGCAGGTCGATGCCCTGCGCTCGTCGCCCGAAGGCGAACTCCACCCAGTTCTTCGCGTAGCAACCATGAGCTTCGGGCGCGTCACCGAGGGCCTTCGAGAAGTCTACCGGCCCCTCGTAGCTGATCTTCCGGTCACCGAACAGCGCGGTGCCGGTGCTGTCGACTGGCTTGCCGGTGTCCATGGTCTGCCAGGAGCCCACCGCGTCGTAGTGCTCGAACGGGAACCCGGTGGGGTTGATGATAGCGTGACAGAAGTTGCAGTCGTCGGGGGATGTCTGCAGTGTCACCCGTTGCCGTGTGGTAACAATGTCGGGCGTCACCTCCGGGAGCGGAGTCATCTCCGCGCCCGCAGGCGGCGAGCCGATCTTGCGACACAGCACGTACTTCTGAATCAGAGCGCCGCGCAGAATCGGCGATGTCCTGACGACCTGCGCGTGCGATGCCAGGAAGCCCACACGAGTGAACAGACCGGCACGCTGCTTCGGATCGAGGGTTGCCTTGGTCAGCTCGCCGCCATATCCGCTGCCGTCGAGTCCATACAGCGGCGCGGTCAGGTTGTTGACGAACGCCGTGTTGTCGGTCATCAGCGCCTGGAAGCCGGCGCGCTTCTCGAACACGATGTAGTCGACGAAGCGCAGCGTCTCTTCCTTCAGGTACGGGATGGTCTCCGTCTTGAACGCCGGAAACAGCGTCTCGTCGCGCACGAAGTCGGTCCAGCGCGCGCCCTCCGTGCCCTCCATGCGGAGGTAGTGCTCGTGAAAGGTCTTCACCATCTCGCGGGCGCGAGGCTGCTCGAGCATGCGCTCGGCCTGCGCGCGGATCTGCGCCGCGGTCGACAGCTCGTTCTTCGCCGCGGCGTCGAACAGCGCCGCGTCGGGCATGCTGTTCCACAGGGCATAGCTCAGGCGGCTGGCGACCTCGTAGGGGTTCAGCTGGATGTTGTCTCCAGCGCGCTCCGTGGACAGCTCGGCGCGACTGAGGAAGCTCGGAGACTGCAGGAAACCTTCGAGGATCAGCTCGATGCCTTCGTCGAAGCTACCGCTCGCGGTGGTCTCGCTGCGTCCGGCGTAGAGCGCCTCGAAGCGGGTCTGCTCCGCGGCGCTGAGCGGGCGCCGGAAGGCCCGAGCGCCGAACGTCGAGATGAACTGACTCGCGCACGCCGCGCCGTCGCCGCTCGGCTGGCAGGGCAAGATGAAGTCTCGAATGGCCGCTGTGGAAATGGCGGTCTTGGCCAGGGTCGCGGCGGAGTCCTTGTAGCCAGTCCAGGCGCGGTCATCCATGCTGCCGACGGCCTCGGGCGGAAGCGAATTGGAGGGCGTCAGCTGGGGCGCGTTGAACAGATCCTGAACGGTGTGGTCATACTGCGTGTGGTCGAGGCGAGGGAAGCGACTCGCGGGCGGGATCGCGTCGGGAGCGACGGTGCCGCTGCCCCCGTTGCCGCTGGTGCTGCCGGCGCCGTCGGAGCCGCCCGCCGCCCCGACCGAGCCCTTGCATCCGAGCGGCAACGCCCCCAGCGCGAAGAAAAGCGCCGCGAGACTCAGCCAGCGCCCGTGGCGCTTGGCTCGAGCCTGACGCCCGGTGTGCTCAGCTTCCGGCGTCGTGGACTCAGCGCCGTTTGGAGTTTGCCCCATCGGAACCTCGCGGTGCTCGTGCTCGGTGACGCGAGCGATTGGTGGAGAGGACGCGCAGCGCGGAGACGGTTTCCCGCGGGAAGCCACCCCGAAACCACACCTGGTTAGCCTAACCGGGTGGGCGCGGGTGAGAACCACGGAGTCAGAAAAAGCGATGGGCGCTCGCGTTCCGGGTTCGGGGCGACCTCGAATAGCCAGGGAGTTTCGCGCAGTTCCGCTGTGCCTGGAGAATTCACTGGGCGTTCTGCCACGGAAACGCCGCGCGGATTCCCGCACAGCAACACACATCGAGTCTGGCGCGCGATTTGCCATGTGTGAATTCCAGCGCTCGGATGGCGAAAACCTCTGCTCGCCATCGCCGCTCGTGGCCGGTTCACCAACCCGCCGGCCGGAGAAAAGCGCGCTCCAGCGAGCTCGGAGATTGATTCGGGCTTGCATTGCGTGGCGACTTGGGTGTCGAACACCCAAACCCGTGTCGTCCTCCGCCTCGCTCGCCAACTCAGCCTCTCCGCGCTGTCCCGTGCGGCGTGAGTGCGGCGGCTGCCCATGGCTGGACGAGTCCACCGCGGCGCAGCACGCCGCCAAGCTGGACTCGCTGCGACTTGCCCTGGCCGAACGCGGGCTGGACTTCCCGGAGCCGACGCTGATCAGCGCCGGCTCGAGCCTCGGCTATCGCAATCGTCTACGCCTGCGGGTGGATGAGCTCGGCTCGGCAGTGTTCTTCAACCCGCACAAGCTGACGAGCTGCGCCGTGCTCGATCCGGTGCTGGCCGACGCCGTGGCGAAGCTCCGGGAGAGTGGGCCGCTGCGGGGGCTCTTGGGGACACGACACCTCGAGCTGCGGGTCGCGGACGACGCTCGAATCGGCCTCTGCGTCTACGCGGACCAGGTCGTGGCCCGGAGCAGCCGTGCGGCTCTGGGCGCAGCGC
Source organism: Myxococcales bacterium (assembly GCA_020430865.1). The sequence goes on along the minus strand of JAGQIY010000961.1, from coordinate 11,498 downwards.
TCCCTGCCGAGTGGCAGATTGGCTACGCTGGAGACCCCCGGCTCCCACGCCTCGACTATTACCTCGAGGAACCAGTTGGTGAGCCGAGGGGGACCACGCCCCTCGACTACCAGGTGCCACTCTCGAGCTTCGTCCAGGTGAACAGCGCGGTGAGCCGTGCGCTGGTGGCGCGTGTCCGAGGGCTGGTGCGCGCTGCCGGACTGCGTTCCTTCAACGATCTGTTCTGCGGTTCTGGCAACTTCAGTCTGCCGCTGCTCGCCGACGGCCTGGACGGCGAGTCCGTCGAGCTCGACGCTCAGGCCATCGCCGCCCTCGACGAGAGCGCAGCGCGCTGGAGGCGTCAGGGACGCAACCACAGGGCGCGGGTCGGCGACGCCCGTGGGGCGTCGCTCGAGCCTCGGGAGCTGCTGGTCGCCAACCCACCACGAGCCGGGCTCAAGCTCGAGGCTGGTGACGCGCAGCGGTTGGCCGGCAGCGCGACGCGCTGCGTGGCGCTATGTTCTTGCAGCCCGCAGAGCCTGGCCCGCGATCTCGCCGAGTTCACGGCGTCGGGATTCGAGCTGAGAGAAGTCACGGCGTTCGACATGTTTCCCCACACCGAGCACCTCGAGACGCTGGCGTGGCTCGAGCGACCTCGAGCGGGCGGCTCTCGCGAGAGCCGTTGATTCAGGTCCCTCGCCGCTCAGCTGAGCACGACCTGGCCCTGATGGAGTCTGGCCTTACCCCGCGCGAGCAACACCTCGACCGCCCGATCGCATAGCTGATTGAGCGTCTTCCCCGAGCGGCTCAGGCCCATCTCCAGGGCGGTCTGCTTCGCCAGCTCGTCGCGCGGTAGGCTGATGTCTCGTTGCAGCACGGCGAGCGCCGCCGCCGCTAGCTCCAGCAACGGCACCTCCGTCAGCTCTCTCCCGTCCTCATCGGTCAGCGGTCGATAGCGCACCAGCTGATGCAGCGGATCGCCATGGCGATACAGGACGTTGCCCTCTGCCTCCATCGGTGAAGCGTCGACCACCCGGTCCACGAGTTCATTGACTCGCTGACTGACGCGAGACGTCACGCGGCTCTGGGGCCACGCGGCGAGGAGACGCTTGGTCAGGAGCTCCACGCTGATGGGTGATTCCGTGTGGATGATCTGGGTGATGTCAGCGACCAGCGCCGCGTCCTGTTGGTAGAAGGCTTCTCCGTCGACCTCCCGTACTTCGAGCCGGGCAACGACGTAGGCCTCGCGCACGGCGCCCAGGCTCGCCGTGTCGCCGACCTCCGCGGGAGCCGGCAGGAGCACCGTCGCTCCCGACGGCGCCGGTTCGTCGCCGACCAGCGTCGGAGCAGCCCTCGAGGCGGGGGCGGCTTCGTCCTGTCGTGGAGCTCCAGCGGCCAGGATGGCTGCGTGGAGGCGTTCCAGCTCGCGCTTCGACTCGAGCCACCAGTCGCTGCTCCACACCCGGAGCAGGCGCCAGCCCAGCCGCTCGAGCACGCTCTGGCGGATGCGATCGCGGTCACGGGCGACCTTCGCCGAGTGATACATCGCGCCATCGCACTCGATGCCAAGCAGGTAGCGGCCGGGCGCCGCGGGATCCACGATCGCGAGATCCACACGGTAACCCGCGACGCCGATCTGGGTGTGAACCGTGTGACCCAACCCCCGCAGGCCCAGGCAGATCTCGCGCTCCAGAGGCGAGCCGAAGCGGTCCTGCTGGAGGTCGCTCTGCGCCTCCGAGGTGAGGGCGATGGCACCGCGCTCGGCGTAGTCGAGGAAGAGCTTGAGATCCTGGCTGCCCTTGGCCTCGCTGGGGCTGATCTCCCCCGCGCTGACGCTGGCGAAGACCTTCAGCTGCTCACGAGCGCGGGTGACCGCCACGTTGAGCCGCCGCTGACCTCCGTCGAGGTTCAAGGGGCCGAAGTTCTGAACGAATTTCCCTGTGGGATCCATGCCGTAGCAGACGCTGAACAGGATCACGTCTCGTTCGTCGCCTTGCACGTTCTCCAGGTTCTTCACGAACACCGGCTCCAGCGTGTCTTCGCTGAAGTAGCGCTCGATCTGGGGGTGAGCGCGCCGCGCGACCTCCAGCAGGTCCTCCACCAGGATCTGCTGCGGCTGGTTGAACGTCACCACGCCGAAGGTCTTGGGTTCTCCGCGCTGGAGCCGCGCGACCAGGTGCGCGACCAGCGCCTCGGCTTCCTTGCGATTCGTGCGGCTGGCGCCGCGATCATAGACTCCGTCCACGCGCTCGCAGGAGACGCCGATCTCCCGCTTGTCGGCGACGGGGCCAGGGAAGGTGAAGAGCGAGGAGGCGTAGTAGCGGGCGTTGCTGAACGCGATCAGGCTCTCATCGCGGCTGCGGTAGTGCCAGCGCAGACTGAGCGAGGGCAGCCCCGCCGCGGCGCACTCGTCGAGGATGCTCTCCAGGTCGTCGGGCAGGTCGTCGTCGACCTCCGCCTCGGCCTGCTTCTTCATGAAGAAGTTGGTCGGCGGCATCTGCTTCGAGTCACCGACGACGACCGCCTGCCTGGCCCTGGCCAGGGCGCCGATCGCGTCGTGGACGGTGACCTGAGAGGCCTCGTCGAAGACGACCAGATCGAAGGCGGGCCCCTGGATGTCCAGGTAGCGCGCGACCGAGAGCGGGCTCATCATCACGCAGGGCTTGAGGCGTCGCAGGGCGTTCGGGGCCTTGCTGAACAGCTGGCGGATCGCCAGGTGCCGGCGTTGCTTGCGGATCTCCCGCCGCAGCACTCCGCTCTCCGACTCGTCGCTGCCGGTCTGTGCGGGCTGTCGCGCGCAGAGGGTCGCCGCCACGCGGTCGCGTGTATCCGTGACGAGCTGTCTATCAACCGTGCGGAAACGATTGATCTTCGCCTCGTGGTCGCGCCCGCGGAAGCTCGAGAGCAGGTGGTGGCTGAAGGCGTCATGCGCGAGCCATGCCTCGTAGAAGGCGCGCTCGACGCTGGCCTCGAGCCCGGTCAAGAGCTCCGGCGTGCTTCCGGCGAGTACCTGGGCGGTGAGCTGATCGAGGCCCGCTTGATCCAGCTCCACGCGGGTCTGGTTCAGCTGGGCATAGTCGCGCAGCGTCTGCGGCTCGAGCACCTGCCAGCGCTGGGCCAGGTCCTGGAGGCGGCTCGTGTAGCTCGGGGCGTCGGGGGCGCCAAACACGCCCAGCGCGAAGCCCAGCTCCCGCGCGAGGCTCTGGCTGAGCTCACCGAGCTCTGCCAGGCCGCTGTGGAGCTTCGCCTTCTCGCCCTTGAGCCAGTCGCGCTGTCGCGCCCACTCTGGAGAGGCCAGCGCTTGCACGAGGCCGTGATTGTCTCCCAGGGCAGTGAGGCCGAGGCGGGTCAGGCGCTGGCGCAGCTCCCTCGCGAGGTTCCTCGCCGACGCGAGCTGCTCGGGAAAATAGCGCCAGTCCGTGGGGCTACCGCCCAGGAACTCCACGGCGCGACTCGCGAAAGCGTTGAGCTCGATCAGGTTGACGCGGAAGCGCTCAGCGCGAGTGACGTCGTCCAGGAGCTGACTGTTCGCGGGCAGCGCAGGCATGCGCAGCGCGCCCTCGAGCTGCTTTCGCACGCCCCACGAAGACACGAACCCGAGCACGCCGCCGCTTCGCTGGAGCTTCTGGCGGAGCTCTGCGAGATCCAGCGCGAGGAGGCGGTCCATCGCGTAGCGCGCACCCAGGTAGGCCTCGTCGTCGCGGCTCAGACTGCAGATCTGCGCGAGCCGCTCGGCGCGCTCGTTCCGCGCCGCGAGATCGTCGTCGGAGATCAGGCCTGGACCAAGGTTCGGGCAAGCGATCAGCTGTTCGAAGACGCTGTCGAGTGCCTGCAGTCCGCTCAGGCTGGTGGGCACCGGCTGACCGAGGGGCGCGCACAGGTAGTGCGCGACCTGACTGGTCTGCTGCAGCACGGCGCAGACCTGCCTCGCCTGACTGCGCACGCGTTCGTGGAGCTGGGGATCCCAGTCGCTCAGTCGGCTGCCGCGCAGCGGGTGCTCGTGCAGCGGTCCGACGCTCTGAACCCGCTCCTTGAAGGTGCGTACCTTGCCGAGCAGGTGGTCCAGCGCGGCTCGGCCCAGCCCAGGGTTCAGACGATGCTCGATGCGTGTGGCGTCCATCACCAGCGAGCGTCGGCCCAGGATCTCGAATGCGGAGAAGCCGCCGTCGCGCTCGCGGTGGAGCTCCGAGGCGTAGCTGTCCAGTTCCGTGCGGAGAGCACCGACCTCGGCGGCAACGGACTGCACATCGGCCACCGCGTCGGCGGCTTCGGCCTCGAAGGCGTCGGCCAGCTGCTTGATGACCTGGGCCTTGCCCGCCTTGTGTGAGTGCAGCTCGAGGCAGAAGCGCCCGAGGCCGGCGTCGCTCAATCGGCGCTGCACCACGTCCAGCGCAGCGCGCTTCTCCGACACGAAGAGCACCGACTTCCGAGCGTTGAGGAAGTGTGAGATCAGGTTCGTGATGGTCTGGGACTTCCCGGTGCCTGGAGGTCCTTCCAGCACGAACGAGCGCCCCTGGTGTGCCGCGGCGATGGCCGCAAGCTGACTCGAATCGGCGTCGTACACGCACGTCAGGTCCAGCGGACCGAAGTCGCGGTCGAGCTGCTCCGCCACGGGCAAGCTGCTCTCGACTCCCTCGAGCGGTCGACCGCTGGCCAGCGCGCTGACCAGAGGAGACGCGAGCAGCTGCTCCGTGTGAGCATCCAGGTCGCGCCACATCAGGAACTTCGTGAAGAAGAAATGCGTCAGGTAGGCGCTGTGCTCGATGCGTGCGCCCGGCAGCTGCCCCAAGCTGCCTTGCACCTCGCTCAGGATCTGCCCGAGACGCAGCCCGGAGTCGTCGCTAGGCAGCTCACCTCGCAGGTTCGGCAGGTCGATGCCGAACTCCCGCTGCAGCTTCTCGAGCAGGGTGATGTTGAAGACCGGATCGTCGTCGGAGGCGCTGAGCTTGAAACCGCTGGTCAGCCCCTTGCGCTTCAGCTCCACCGGCACCAGCAGCAGCGGCGCGCGGCGCAAGCGATCGCTGCCCATTGCCTCGGGGAAAAGCAGGCTGCCGAGGGCGACGAACAGCGTATTCAGACCCAGCTCCTCCTGGCTGAGTCTTGCGTCCCGCGCCAGCAGCACCAGGCGTCGCTCGAGCTCGCTCGGGTCTTGTTCGACGTAGAGCTTGCGTTGTGCGAGGCCGCTGACCACCGGGTCCGGCTCCGGAGCCTCCTGACCCAGCTCGCCCACCCGCCGGGGGGGCAGCTCACTCGCGCTGCTCAGGCTCAGTTGCTTGCCGTCGCCGAGCGTGGCGAGGAGCGCCGGCAGGTCGGGGGACCGCAGCTCGAGGGCGCGTCGCCCACCCTCACGCGGGCTCTTGAAGTTGAGCAACGCGTTGCGATAGCTGAGGTCGAGCAGCTCTTGTTTCCAGTGGTCGAGGCGGCGCGCAGCGTCCATGGCTCGGGGAAGAGCCAGTAGCGTGATCCCACCGACCTTGGCAATCGTCTGCGTGGACTCTTGGGCGCCGCCGTCAGGGCGCGGGCTGGATCAGCCCTGGCTCCGGCGCCGTACGTTCGGCTATGCTCCGCTGCGCGATGGGGCGAAGCGGGCGCGCTGTTCGGTTCACGTGCGCCTGCGGGTTGAGCGCGCTGTCGCTCGCCGGCTGCGCCGATCGCCTGGGGGACGAGAGCTTGACCACCGCGCTCTCCGGCGAGACCCGGGAGCGCTGCCTGATCGAGCCGCCGACGCCGGTCACGACGTTCGCCGGCGGCTTCACGCTGGACTTCGCCTCGGGGCCGCTCTGGATCTTCCCCGGTGCGTCCGACGCCTCGGGTCGGTCGCTGGGGAACGTCGCCGCGCGGCTGACCCCGGCGGACACCGCCTGTGGCTACGCATTCGACTACCTGGCTCCCCCCCAAGGAGGAGAGCTGCTGCGACTACTCGACCCCGAGCCCGAGGAGCTCGATCCGGCGCGTGGCTCCCTGAGACTGACGCCGCTCTCCGGCTTCGTGACAGACTGGCAGGGTAGCGAGCGAGCCGTGGTGTTCTATCGCAAGGAGTTCGTACGGGGATTCCTCGACGTCCAGGTGGTCGGCGTGGGCGTGGCGCTCGTCGATGACGCAGGCGCTGTCACGAGGCTGAACCCCAATCATTACCCCGAGGAACCAACCCTGACCTGGCTCGAACCTCAGATATGGGGCCGCTCGGCGCTGATCGGGCGAGACGGCTGGGTCTACAGCTATCGCTGCGTCCACGAGGGGCCGTTCGATGACACCTGCAGGGTGGGGCGGGCGAAGCAGCAGGCGCTGGCCGACCCCGGCGCGTGGGAGTACCGGGGTGCCTTCGATTGGGTCAGCGATCCCGAGCAGTCCGCGGCGCTGATCGAGGGCTCGGGCGAGCTCAGCGTGGCCTACAACGCGCACATCGGCGGGTACGTGTTCGCGTTCCCGCCGGTGCTGTCCAGCGACGTGAAGGGGAAGACCGGCCCAAGCCCGAGCGAGGTGAACACGCTGACTCATCCAGTGTTCCAGGGCGTCCCCGACGGGCAATTCGGAGTCCGGGACGTCGCTCAGCACCCGAGTCTCGCCCGCGATGGCGATCGCGAGATCTGGTTCAGCTACTCGAGCAGCCCCGACCAGAGCGAGGCGGACGCGAAGCCCAGCGGCGTGCGCCTCGTCAGCCACCGGCTGGAGCTGTGATGCGGCGCCGGATGCTCCGCTCCGTGTGCGCTGGCTGCGTTGCCATCTCGGCTCTGCTGGCAGCGACCGCTCGCGCGGCTCCAACACCGCTCGCGGAGCGCGAGGGCGCGAAGTGGACGGTTCTGCCAGGAGCTTCGCGGGTGATCAGCCACGGGCGCTCTGCATCGCGAGACACACCAGCGCTGGCCTACCAGATCACGCCTTACACCGCGGAAATGGCCGGCGGTGACTTCGCGTTCGTTGGCCTGGAGACACCGCACCTCTCGCTGCGACTGGGCTTCTACGGTCTGATCGAGCTGGAGAGCGAGCGCCCGCTGACCTCGGGCGACGCGGGAGACCAGCTGGTGCTACCGCTGGTGGGCCTCCTGTGGCGTGGGTCCAACGGCCTGACCGCGGCGCTGTCCCTGGACTCCCTCGGGGAACGTAGCTTCGGGGAGCGCGGGCGCCTGGAGTTCGCGCTCTCGCTGCGTCACGAGAGCGAGCACTTCACGGCCTCGCGCGAAGGCAACGAGGGCCGCTACGTGGACGTGCCCAACATCGACAATTTCGTGATGCCGGACGTTGCCGTGAGGATTCCTTTCGGCAACTTCAACTTCGAGGCGCGCGGCCAGCTGAAGTACTTCTTCGCGCAGCACTACGAGCGCTCGTACAGCGTCGGGCCTGGTGTCGACCTGATCTTGCACTGGCTGCTGACTGACGCCGTGCAGCCGTTCAGCGCCGTGTTCGGCGAGTACCTGTATGGCACCGAGCTGAGCTTCGAGGGAGAGCGAGTGAGGACGCCGGACAACTACCTGCTGCGCAACCTCACGGGGCTGATCTTTCCAGGTAAGTGGGGTGAGGTGCAGGTGTTCAACTCCATCGCCTATGGCCACGGCAAGGGGCTGCTCGCGTATCGCCGAGAGGCGCTCTGGGGCTTCGGCGTACGCGTCGTTCCGTTCGAGTGACGGAGTGGTGTACGGACGCCTGTCGGACACTGTCGGTAGCGTCAAGTGCCTGAAAACGTTCGGCAAGTGCGCGCGATGACTGTCCGGCCGAGGCGGCCGAAGCGGTCCCTGCCGGCTGAAGTGCCGCAGTTCTTGGTTGGCACTCCGCTTGCGTAGGTAGTCACCCATGCGACTTCTCCCCTCTTCTTCGACTCGTAGCTCTCGCTGGCTGGCCACGCTCCTGGCCCTGGCGTGCGGCGCTGCCTTTGCCACCTCGGCGTGTGGCGGTGACGGAGCCGAGAGCTCCGGCGGTGGCCGGACGCTCAACGCAGACGGTGGTACGGCCGGTAGCGGCGGAAGCTCGGGCTCCGGAGGCACGGATCAGGGAGGCACGGGCGGCATCATCAACGTGCCTCAGGCCGTGGGGCTGGAGATCGAGCCGGCCACCGTGCAGATCGACGTGCTCAACGGCGTCGCTTCGCCGGTCGGCGTCACGGCTCGGGTACGCAAGGATGACGACTCGACCGAGGACGTCGTACCCACGGGTTGGTCGCTCTCTCGTGGCGGAATCGCGGACTTCGACCAGGCCACCAGCGAGGTGAGCGCGGTCGGGGATTTGGGGGGAGAGGTCACCCTGACGGCCGCGTACGGCGACATGACCGCCACCAGCCAGATCAAGGTGCGCCTGATCCTCACGGATACAGCCCCCGAGGTGACGCCGGGCGACGTCTCGGCGCTCGACGGCGCCACCAATCCGGATCCAACGGCCAGCTGGCTCTATCCATACGATTCGACCGTATTTCCTCAGGGATTGCTTCCCCCGCGGTTGATGTGGAATGGCTACGCTGCGGGTGACAAGATGCGCGTCTCGGTGCGGTCGACCTACGCCGACTACACCCGCTACTTCGTGCCCGGCGAGGGCGCTCATGACTTCGACACCGCCGCCTGGACCCAGCTCACCGAGTCGAGCGATGGCACTCCGGTGCAGATCAGCGTCTCGCGCATGGACTCGACGGGCAACGTCGGCAAGGTGATGGATCAGAACTGGCGCTTCGCCACCGGCAGCTTGCGAGGCTCGGTGTACTACTGGGCGAACTCACCGGGTCGCGTGCTGCGGATCAGCCCCGGCGCTGGCGCGCCCGAGGATTTCCTGGCTCAGGCGGGCGTCACCGATGGCTGCACCACCTGCCACACCGTCAGCGCGAACGGCAACACGCTGGTGCTTGGCAACGGCAAGGCACAGTCCGCTACCGACTCCGACTCCAGCGTGTTCGACCTGCAAGCATCCACGGTCACCGCCACGGCTCGCGGCCGCGGCTGGGCGATGAGCGCCCTCACCCCCAACGGCCAGTATGCCGTGATGAACTCCGGCTTGCCCGAGTGGCGCTGGATCGGCAACGACCTGCCCGGCGTGTACGACGTCGCGACCGGAGCCCAGGCGACGGGCACTGCGCTCGATGGACGCGTCGTCGGCTTGCCTGCCTTCGCCCCCGATGGATCGTCGCTGCTCTTCATCGAGCCTGGCAGTCGCGATCTCCACGCGATGGACGTCGACCTGAGCGCAGGCCTGCCGGCGTTCTCCAACGAGCGCAAGGTCGCGCTGGCCAGCGCCGGGGCGACGATCGCCTACCCCAGCGTGAGCCCCAACGGCAAGTGGGCCGTCTTCCATCGCGGCCCCTACGACACCCGTAGCGGCAACGCCGATCTCTCGATCGCCGCGGTGGATGGTTCACAGGTGGAGATCGCCCTCGATCGGCTCAACGGCGTGACCTACCCCTTCGGCGCTGGCGATCGTGATCGCCACCTGAACTACGAGCCCACGTTCGCCCCGGTCGCTTCCGGTGGCTACTTCTGGGTGGTGTTCACTTCCCGCCGTACCCTGGGGAACCGACTCACGGGTGGCGCGGACGCGGTCAAGCAGCTGTGGGTGGCAGCCATCGACATGAACCCCCAGGCAGGCCAAGACCCGAGCCACTCGCCCTTCTGGGTGCCAGGGCAAGATCCGGCGCAGCCAAACATGCGCGGCTTCTGGGCCCTGGACCCCTGCCGGCAAGATGGCGAGTCCTGCAGCGTCGGGAGTGACTGCTGCACGGGATCCTGCATCGACGATCCGAATGGCAGCGGGAGCCTGGTGTGTGGCAACCCTGGCAATCAGAGCTGCGCTCCCGAGGGCGGGCACTGCGACGTGAGCGCAGACTGCTGCCAGGGCGAGTGTGTGAACAGCTTCTGCTCTCAGGCGCCGCCGAAGTGAGGGGCTGGCGTCGACGCCCGTGACTACTTATCCTGGCGGAAAGTCTCTGGGTTGATACCGAAACGGTTGAAGAGCTCGTACAGCCGCGCCCGCCGCATGTTCAAGCGGCGGGCCGCCTCGGCGACGTTCCCGCCGCACATCTCCAGGGCCGTCACCAGGCGCTCTCGCTGAAGCGACTCGACGTCACCACGCGAGGGCTTCACGTGGACGCCGCTCTGCGGAGGCACCACGGAAGGCTCGCTGGGGATGTTCCAGGATGGGCGCGATGCTGGGGCGTCGATGTCGAGCAGGTCCTCCGCTCTGACCTCGCTACGCCCGGCTGCGCGCGCTCCGAGACCAGAGGCGCGCACGGTGTTGCGAAGCTCTCGAGCGTTGCCTGGCCACGCTCGGGCGATCAGGCCCTCGATCGCCCCTGCGGTGAGCCGGATCGCGGCGTCGGGCTGCAGGCCGTCGAGAAAGTGGCAGGCCAGCGCCGGGATGTCGTAGCGCCGCTCGCGCAGCGGAGGCAGGCGGAGGCGCAGCGTCGCCAGTCGGTGAAACAAATCCTCCCGGAAAAGACCTTCGGTGCACATACGCAAGAGATCACGGTTCGGCGCCGCGAGCACGCGCACGTCGACTGGTTCGGCGCGGTCCTGACCCACCGGGCGCACCGCGTGCTCCTCGAGCACTCTGAGCAGCTTGCTCTGGGCCGCGAGCGGCAGGTCGCCGATCTCGTCCAGCAGCAGTGTCCCGCCGTCGGCGCTGCGAAACAGCCCCTGGCGGCCGTCCTTGCTACCGGAGAAGGCGCCTCTCACGTGCCCGAACAGCTCGGACTCGATCAGCTCACCGGGCAGCGCGGCGCAGTTCACGGCGACGAAGGGACCCTGGCGCTGGCTCAACACGTGGAGCTCGTGGGCCATGCGCTCCTTGCCGGTGCCCGTCTCTCCCTCGAGGAGCGCGGTCTCCGACGCTGCCAGCGCACCGCTCAGCGGAGATACCAGCCGCCTCAGCCAGGGTCCCCCGAGCAGGGTCAGACCGTGACCTGGTTGCTGGAACGCCTGCACGTCGTCAGTGACGTAGAGCAGCGTGTTGCCCATGCGCAGCACGCTGTCGAAGGGCACGACAAGTTCCGTGCGGATGCTGACGTAGCGGAGGGTGTGGGCACCTGGTTGGGGCAGCAGGGCGCCCGTGCCGTTGTGGCTACCCTGGTCGCGCACGAGCAGCCCGCCGCTGGAGGGTTCGACGATCGCGTGCAGACGCGAGACGTGCTGATCGGGCAGGCAGAGATCCGTCGACGGCTCGCGACCCACCCGCAGCTGACCTTCCACGACGTGCGGCGCGGGTCCACTGGAAGGGGCGAGATCGACCCGCCGTCCCTCGCAGAACAGCAGCACCAGACCGGGTGAGGGCCGATACAGCGCTCGCCCGTCGCTCGAGCGGGCGATACTGAGGGTCGCTGTGATCTCTCCGCCGCTCATGGTGCAGGGTCGAGTGAAGTCGAAAGGCCAGCACGCAACAAGGGGACAGCGACCGGCGGCGAGGCAGGAGGACGCGAGGCAGTGTCAGAGGAGCGCCTGGGCGATCGTCAAACCAGCGGTTCCAGGCTGGCAACGGCCGCGTTGGTGCCGCCCGCTTGCCAATGCTCCGCGGCCGCTCTAGACCTCTCCACGAGACTTGGCAGCAATCGT
>JAGQIY010000960.1 GCA_020430865.1 Myxococcales bacterium | reverse complement strand
GCCAGGCACGGGCCATCCTCGACATGCGCCTGGCCCGCCTCACGGGCCTCGAAGCCGAGAAGCTCGCGAAGGAGTACGCCGATCTCAGTGACCTCATCGCCTACCTGGGCGCCATCTTGGCCAGCGAGACGCGCCTGATGGAGGTGATCGTCGACGAGCTGAACGAGGTCAAGGAGAAGCACGGCCAACCTCGCCGCACGGAAATCATCGACGACGAGGCTGAGATTCAGATCGAGGACCTGATTCAGGAAGAGGAGATGGTCGTCACCATCTCGCACACCGGCTACATCAAGCGCACGGCGCTCAGCGTGTACCGCGCGCAGAAGCGCGGAGGAAAAGGCAACCGCGGCATGGAGGCGGCGGACAACGACTTCGTCAGCCAGCTCTTCATCAGCTCGACCCACAGCTATGTGCTGTTCTTCAGCGAGCGGGGCAAGGTCTACGTCAAGAAGGTGTACGAGATCCCCCAGGCCGCCCGCAACGCAAAGGGACGCGCGATCGTCAACTTCATCGGCATCGAACCCGGTGAGCGCGTGATGGCGATCACCATCGCCGAGAACTTCGACGACGGGCACTTCGTCACCACCCTGACGAAGAAGGGGCAGATCAAGAAGACGGCGCTCAGCGACTACCAGAACTACCGCGAGAAGGGCATCATCGGCGTCAAGATCGCCGAGGACGACGAGCTGCTCGCCGCCGTGCTCACCGACGGCAGCGCGGAGTTCTTGATCGCAACCAGGACGGGGAAGTCGATCCGCTTCGACGAGTCCCAGGTGCGCACGATGGGTCGTGGCGCGGGCGGAGTGAAGGCCATCGAGCTCGTCGACGACGACCTCGTGGTGGGCTTCGCTACCACCGGTCAGCCTGGGCGGGACTCGGTGCTGGCGGTGTGTGAGCGCGGGTACGGCAAGCGCACGCGCCTCGAGGAGTTCCGCCAGCAGAACCGCGGCGGCAAGGGCATCATCTTGATCGACGCCAGCGACCGCAACGGTCCGGTCGTCGGCATCGCCATCGTGGGTCCAAAGGAAGAGGTGCTCCTGATGACCGATCGGGGTCAAACCATCCGCACCCGCTGCGAGGAGATCCGCGAGACCGGCCGCAACGCCCAGGGCGTCCGCGTGATGAACGTGGACGAGGAGGAGCGCGTGGTTGCCCTCGAGGTCGTCGCCGAGAGCGATGACGACGACGACGTGGTCGTTGGAGACGGGGACGGGGGTGAGACGACTCCGGAGAGCGCCGAGGTCGACCTAGCCGGCGAAGCGCTCGCCGATGCAGGCGACGACTCGACCCCGGAAGCAGACGCGGACGGAGACGACGCAGGCGACCCGGAGTCCGAGTGACGCGCAGGCCGGCGCGCATCGTCCAAGCGCGACGTATCTGCAAGGAAACGTTCGCCGAGCTGCGAGCCAAGCACCCCGACGCTCATTGCGAGCTGAACCATGACTCCGCTTTCCAGCTGATCGTGGCAACGGTGCTGTCCGCACAGACCACTGATGTCCTGGTCAACCAGGTCACTCCAGAGCTCTTCGAGCGCTGGCCGACACCGGAGGCGCTGGCCGCAGCGGATCGGGCGGAGGTCGAACGAGTGCTGAGCCGCATGGGGATGTTCCGCCAGAAGGCGAAGAACATCACCTCGCTGGCCGCACAGCTATTGGAGCGCCATCGTGGGCAGGTACCGCGTACCCAGGACGAGCTCGTGGCCCTCGCTGGAGTCGGGCGAAAGACGGCGAACGTGGTCCTGGGTGTCGCATTCAACGCTCCAGAGGGCGTGGTGGTGGATACCCATGTGCAGCGCATCGCTCAACGTCTGGGCTGGACCCAGGAGACGACGCCAGAGAAGATCGAGGCCGAGCTGATGCAGCTCTTCCCCCGCGAGGACTGGGACATGCTCTCGCATACCCTGATCTTCCATGGTCGGCGGATCTGTTCCGCACGTTCTCCAGCCTGCGCGGCGTGCCCTGTGACCGACGCTTGCCCGAGCGCCTTCAACGCCGAGAACGTCGGCAGGAAGCCTCCGCGCAGTCGCAGCAAGGCCGACGTCGCACCTTCGACGAAAGCCACCCCGGCACCCAAGAAGAAGGCAAGAGCCGCCAGCGCGAGCCCGGCCAGCCCCGCGAAGCGCAAGGGCAAGGCCAGCAAGCGCACGGGCCACTAGCTCCGTCAGGTGTCCGACGCGGGCCGACGTTCTACCGCCGGCCGGGTTGAGACGCACCCACGCCGCGGATAAGGTGCCGCCTGAATCCGCGCCGTGCGTTCGCGCGTCGATTCCAGGAGGTCAGATGGAGGAGCTGAGCGTTGGTAGCAAGCTGTCAGACGATTTCACGCTGACCGACGAGCTCGCACCGCACCCCCTCGCTCAGCGGTTCCTGGCCGACTCCGTCCAGTATCGGGAGGCGGTCGAGATCCGCGTGTTGCGTGCCGAGTACGCGACTCACCGCGAGGCGCAGGAACGCTTCAAGCGTGAAGCCGAGTTGAGCCAGCGTCTGGTCGCGCCCCATCTGGCTCGTGGACTGAGCAGCGGCGAGCTGGAGGACGGCCGCCCGTACATGGTCCTTGAACATATCCCTGGGGAACCACTGAGCGAGTATCTGGAGCGCCACGGTCAGCTGTCGCTCAGCAACGCTGCGCAGCTCGTGCTTCAAGCGGCCGAGGCGCTGGGCTACGCTCATCGCGCTGGCGTCGTCCACCGCGACGTCGCGCCCCGAAACATGATCGTGAGTGAGGACCCGCTGCGCTTGCACGTGGCGAACTTCGACGTGGCGCGGGTCGCGATGTCCGCGCTCACGTCCCAGGAGCAAGCCCTTGGCACGCCGACCTACATGGCTCCAGAACAGATCCAGGCCTCGCGCGACGTCGACGAGCGCGCCGATGTGTGGGGGCTCGGCATCATGCTCCACGAGTTGCTGACCGGGCGGATCCCGTTCGAGGCGACGAACCTGACGGGCCTCGTGCTCTCGGTCCTGAACGATCCTCCGGAGATCTCTGGCGATCTGCCTGATGAGGTCGCCAAGGTGATCCGCCGCTGCCTCGAGAAGGAGCCTGGGCGACGCTTCTCCAACATGGCTCAGCTCTCCGCCGCGCTTCGGGTCGCCGTGCCCAGCGCGGCGGGCGCTCGCGCCGCGACGCCGGCAGCCTACGACCAGCCCCCGCCGCGGGACGCCGCCGCGTTTTTCGTTTCCCCGCAGAAATCTTCGGCAGCGGCCATCCCACCGATGCCCACGAGCCCCGTCCCCGTCCACACCGCGCCCCGCCCTGTTCCTTCGCCCG
>JAGQIY010000101.1 GCA_020430865.1 Myxococcales bacterium | reverse complement strand
TGATCGCAAGGTCGGCGGTGATTTGCGCGAGGCCGTCTGGAGCTTCGGCGCCGAGAAGCAGACCGGCCGATTCCTCGAACCACTCTGGCGCCACATGCTGCAGGAATCCCAAGCGGCTTGCGAGTATCGCTCGGTGCTCAGCGCCGTCGAGATCCTCCAGTCGCAGGACCTCCTCCATCAACGCGAACGCCTCGCGCCGCACGCTGCCAGCCCGACGGAACTCATGCGCCATGAAGGAGAGCACTGCATCGAGGGCACGCGTGCATCGTCTGTTGATGGCGTGATCGAGTGGATCCCGGCCTCCGCCGTAGATGCCCGGCCCCTGCGAACGGTTTCGAACCTCCTCCACCAAGATCGCCCATACCTCGTCATCACGACCGGCGAACCCGAGATCTCGGTCTGCAAGCGCCTTCAGCACCTCGGTGCCCTCCTGCTCGGCCTGGTCCCAACCTGCGTCGTAGTCGAAGTCGTCCTTGCCAAGTACATCGGCCTCCCACGGGTGTGCGCGGACGAGGCCGACTACATCGATCAACTCCGCCACGGGAGGCGTCGCCTGGTTCTTCACTGATTCGGCGAGAGCTCGTAGGTAGTGACTGATGTAGGTCGGCTGCCGAAGTTGTGTCGCGACGAGAAGTGGCTCCGCAGTCCAGTTCTCAGGCTCGGACCTCACCACTTCCTCAAGCGTCCGAGCGAGCTCGCGCGCGCTGACCAGAAAGTCGGAGGCGTTCGGACGCCAGGCCGAAATCCTTGCGGCCGCTTCGAAAGGCTTGATCGCGCGCAGCTCATCGACCGTCATCGGGCTGCGACCCCAGGCTGCCTCCACTCTCGGTCGTCTCTGCAACGCCTGTCGTCCTGGCCGTCCGTAGACGGCGCCCAGCACCGAGGCAACCGGTTGCCAGGCCGAGATCACCGGCTCAGGAAGGAGATTCGACCAATAGAACGCACGCCGGACGGACGACGGCACCGTGTGCGTCGCCAGCGCCTGTGCCACATCGCTGGCACCCGGCGGGACGCCTAGTGCTTCAACCCACCTCTCCATGTAGCCCGAGAGATCGTTGCTACCGACGATTCGATCGATCAATGGGAGATCATCCCCCGTCGGATCGCGTGTAGCGATTGCCAGAGTGAGCTCGTCGATGATGTCGGTCGGGTCGACGGTCGGGGCGTTCGCCAACAGCCAAGATCGGACCCGGCAGCGGACCGCATCTGGGAAGTCCTCGACCATGCGCAGCATCTGCGACAGTGGAATTGAGTCAAACGTTCGCTTCAAGGCGTGGACAAGTGCAGTGAGCAGCGACGAGAAGCGATCCTCAGAGTCATCTCGCCAGTCGTCGATCGACCCAGCTCGCTCGTAGGCGAGTTGACGCCTGCTGCCCTCATCCTCTCCAACGGCGCCTAGTTTCCAACACAGCAACTGCACGCGGCGGGCCGCATTGGCGTCGTTGAGTCCTTTCACCAACTGCTCGAGAACCGGATCTGCGTAACCGAGGTTGTGCCAAGCCTCGCGATTCAGAAGTAGGTCAGCGAGCTTCTCAACGAGATCGCTTTCTGGCTCGGATCGCTCAACGGCGAGCAGACCAAGAGGTGCGAGCGCCGGCGTTGCTCCATGGTCCGAGATGGCCCGATGGATGAGGCCGAGCCCGTTCGGACCGGCGTCGGCCGCAGCTCGCGCAACGAACCAGACTCCCGATGAGTTCATGACTCGACGCTCGTACATCCGGTGAAGCCAGTCAGCGACCTCCGCGCCGTGACCGGGAGCAAGCCGCTCAATCGCTGCAAAGACCGGCCATGGGCCATTCTCGGCTGGCGGATCAAGAACCCCCGAGTCGATCAGTGCCTCGAGCCAAAGCGGATCAGCAACCCGAGACAGGAAGTACTGCAGATGATTCGGGCCAGCGAGCAACGCCAATAGTTCCTCCACGTCCGCAGGGCCTGGCGTCGATCTGGCGGCGAGCGAAGAAAGCTCGCTATGCCGGACGTCCGGTGGCAGGAAGAGCTGCCGAAGAGCCTGGATGCATCGATCCCACAAGGCGCGGACTGCCTCGACCGTGGCCTCGTTGTGCAAGGCGACGTCGAGTGCCTCAACAAGTTCCTGGTACCGCCTCACGGGCTCGGTGCCGGCGCTCAGGGGCACCGTTCCGGTCCGGCTCACCATGATGGCGATCAATCGCCGCTGATGAATCCCCTCTTGTCCATGGACCAGCTCAAGCTCGTCTATCGCATCAAATAGTTCACGAAGTGCACCGGCTTCGTCCTCGCCAGGTACGCCTCGGACGAGCTCGAACCGACGACGGGCGTCGGTGACCGCCCGTGAAGCGGACCGCCAACGCCCCGCCTGCCCATCCCTCTGAGAGTCTGGGATGGTCTTCATCGCCTCTCTGAGGCAGTAGGCCGCCGTCTCCGCCAAACGAGGCATCGCGTGCGAACTATCAAGGCTTAGGAGTGACTCTGCGGTCTGGAGGAACTCGACGGCGCGACGACCGTGATCGCCGAACTCAATGATGAGATGGTCCAGCAAAGCTCGATTCGCCTGAGCACCCATGCGCTATCTCACCAACCGTTCCGGACCTGACGCGAAGGTCTTGCTCGGCAGGGCTCTCGGGCGCACGCAACGGCACACACTTGGGCGGCGCTGCGGACGGGTCGGCACGCTCGGAAGGTACACCGCCTGGTCGACAGCGGACCGGTGCCTACCATTGGTCGAGGCGTCGTTGCTCCCGCTCGAGCTGCCGCCGCACAGGTCGGGGCAGCGTACGCAATGCCGAGGTGGGCGCGGGCCGGGCGCCCTGGGACGCGTCGTGCAGTCGAGCCCGAAACTCGTTGCACCGCCGCTGAAGCTCCATGCGTTCGAGTCGTACGCGCTCGAGGGCGCGCTTCACGGTTTGGAGTTGTTCCTCGAGCAGCACGATGTCTCGCTCTCGACGCTCCATGATCGCCCTCAGTGCGCGCCGTTCGATGCGGCCCTCGCGCAGCGCAAGCGAGAGGCGCTCGATCTCCCGCCGGGCTCGGGCCAGTTCGTCGCCGTCGTCGAGTGCCTGCTCGATCGCCGAC
>JAGQIY010000959.1 GCA_020430865.1 Myxococcales bacterium | reverse complement strand
CGCCTGCGACGCTGCCTCGAGCGCGAGCTTCGAGTCGAGGGCAATCCGACCGTCGATGGTGTGCGCGTCGTCGAGGGACGGAACGGCGTGCTCGTGCTCGAGGGCTCGACGGGCCGCCCAACGCTGGACGCTTGCCTCCGTGACCTGGTCACGCACTGGTCGGAGCGGCGAGCCTCACCCCCACGGGAGTTCGGTCTGTCCTCGACCTTCGCGGTCACCCTCGGACGGGAGTCTCGGTAGCCTCTGCATAGGCGTCGGCCGCCAGATCATTGGCGGGTCCGGGTCAGACGGCCGAGCGCGCTATGGACGGCCGCGCGAACGCGGCGGTCGGGGTCGTTCCGCCTCGCTTCGAGAATCGGAACCGCTCGGTCATCATCCGCGAGCATCAAAGCGCGGGCGGTGGCCTCGCGGACCTTCGCGCTCGGGTCTCCGAGGCTTCTCGCGAGGGAATCGAAGGCGAGAGCCGGGTCCACCACAGCGAGCGCATCGACGGCCGTGCGCCGAACGCGCTCATCGTGGTCGCCAAGCGCCCGCTCCAGAGGGCCGGTGGCGTTCGCTTGTGCCAGCGGATGAGCCGCGGCGAGGGCGGCCTCGGTCACCGGGCGCGTCTCGAAGATGGCCGTGAGCGCCTTCAGCGCGTCGTCCCCACCGACCGCGCCGAGGATGCCAACGACGGTCGAATCGACTCGCTCGGGGGACAGCCGCGTGAGGGCTGCAACTGCGGGTGGACCCATGCCGATCAGCGCGTCACGCGCGGGCCAGTGCAGCCTGAAGGTTCGGTATTCCGTGGGGTCACCGAGAAGGAGCTCCAGCAATCGCGGGATGGCGCGCAAGTCGCGAATGTGGGCCACGCTCTGTTCCAAGAGGTGGCTACCCGCATGAGTACGGGGGCGCCCGTCCGCCAGGATGGCGTCCAACGCCACGACGCCGAACGAGGCGATGCGTTCTGCGAGGCGTTCCCGTTCATCGGCAGTGAGTCCGTCCGGGGCTCGCAACTCATCGAGAAGCTCGCCCAGTTCTTCGTTCGTTTTCGCCATCGCTCGATCTATCGGTTCCTCATTGTGGGCGCGGAAGGCTTTGGCCAGCACCGCGACTGAACGCCCGGCTCGAGTCAGAGCGCGTCAAGCATGTCCCCGATGAGCTCGCACAACGCGACGGGATCTCCCGCCACTTCCTCGCGAGCTTGCATGAAGTAGACGCGGGCCGAGCTGCGGCGGCCTTCGGCGAGCGCGATCCGCGCGAGCCCGCGCAACGCCATACATCGCAGCGTAGGCGGCCCATCCACCTCGAGCACTGCGACGAGCAGGGTGTTCGCCCCTTGGTGGCCGTGGGATGCGATCCACTCCGGCACCCGCGTCTCGAGCCCGTTTGCCGTCAGCCCATCCGTCTGGACTAACTGCTCAAGCTCATCGAGCGCTTCCCTGAGCGGACCTTCTTTGACTAGCGGAAACGAAGTCATCGACGTCGGGTACAATGCCCACTTTCGCCGGTCCACACCAGCACGACCCGCCTCGAAAGCGCGTCGCTGCCACCCTCAAGCGCAATCGCTGGGCGCACTACACCCGCTCGACATCGTACACCGTCGATGATGGAGGTCACGCCTTCCAACATCTCGATGCCACGAAAGGTGAACAACGGTCGGAAAGACCGAGGGGCAGGCGCCGTCCCGAAGTCCGTGACCACGACAAAAGACGCTCCCTTCTTCCCCGAAACTGAACCCGAGCCCGACACCGGAGATGGCGGCGACGACTCGGTTGTCGTCAACCTCCAGCGCATCCGCGAGCTGGCGAACGAACGCGTGGCCCTCGAGTTGGCGGAGGCCGTGCGACGGGAGCGAGAGGTTCGGCTCGCCGAGGAACGTCGAGCGGAGACGCTCGCCGCTGTGGCCCGTCAGCGCGAAGAGGCCCTTCGTCGAGAGGAGGAGGCTGCGCGTCTTGCAGCACAGCAGACTCTCCTCGAACAGGCCCAGGAGACGGCGGACCGCGAGCTGCGCATCCAGCTCGAACAGCTCGCCAAGGAGCGCGCCGCTGTGCTCGAGCGGCGCCTGCGCCACGACGCGGAGCAAGCGCAGCGGCGGCGGCAGTCGGCCCTTGTTGTGATAGTGGCTACTGCCACCATCGCGGCGGCCGGCTGGATACTGGCGCCTGTGTACGCGTCGTCCGTGCTCGTCGCGCCCAAGACGGCACACTCCGCAGGACGCCTGGCAGAGGTGGAGGCGCAGCTGGCGACAATGACGGACGCGCTCCGTGATGCCGAGGCCCGCGCGGACACCGCGGAAGCGGCGCTTGCGGCGGAGTCCCAAGCATCAACCGAGGCTCCCGGTGCTGCCCGGCAACAGGTGGGTTCGCGCCCAGCGTCGCATCCGCCACAGGGGCGACGGTCGGGTTCCGCCGCGGGGCGCAACCGGGCCGGGGTGTTCGAGCTCGATACCCACGACCCCATTGGCGGCCTCCGCTAACGACGTATGGTCACGCGCGACTCCCATACGTCAGTGCGGCTCAAGACATCATGACCACCGTCGTGCCTCGAAATGGCGGTAGAGTCTGTCGTAGGCGGGCGCTCCCTCAACCCCTTCCTCAATGGGCTGACAAACGCGGGCTGCAGCCTCCTCCGTGGATACCGTTGGCGCGCCGCCGTCCAAGCGTTGGTCGTGGGGGCGTTCGTCGGTCACCCATCCGGGGTCGACGACGTTGCAGTAGATGGCGCGCTGCGCCAAGCGGCGCGCGACCGTGTGTGCCAGCATGTTTTCTGCGGCCTTGCTCATGT
>JAGQIY010000100.1 GCA_020430865.1 Myxococcales bacterium | reverse complement strand
GGGGAGCTCGACAAAGGCCCCACGAACTTCGTGGGGCCTTTTCTTTTACAGCGGCCTCGCCGGTCCCCCGGCGGGGCCGTTGTCGTATGTGGGCTTGATTCCAAAGGGATTTCGGCCTGCGCCCGGCCCGCCGACCTGTTCTTCGAAGCCGTGGCCGAGAGCGTCGGCAGGGCCTCGCCAGCCCGCCGAGCGGGCCGTCTCTGCTCTCCAAGGCGAAGAACGGGGAAAGAGCACCGCGCGTCGGTCAACAGAGGGCCGCACAAGAGCACGGCGAGGGCCTCGCGCTGGTGAACAGCGGTCGAGACGCGGCGGTCGCGCGAAGCGCCGGTCAACAGGCAAGAGCAGGCGGAACGTGGACTTGCGGAGCGTCGGGTGCGTCGAACTCGGCCGGTTCACGACCGTCGTGGACGCGGGGCTGGTCTCGCGAGCGGCGTCGATCGACCGGGTGCGCTCCGTCGCAGGACGCCCGGCCCCTTGGCGCGCGTCATCACCCGGCGTCATCGTCACCTCCGCTCGTGTCCGCGTCGTCCTCCAGATCGAGTTCGACCCGCTGCGCCAGCATCCGATATACGCGCCTCTCTACCCAGGACCTGAGCCAGGCCACCGGAGTCCGCAACGTGACGCCCACCGCGAGGTTCAGGAAGGACAGCACCACCGTCGCCAGGCCCGCCAGCATCAGCCCACCAGACGGAAGCCACGCCACCAAGCCGCCGCCCTCCGGAGTTAGCCAGATGAGCCCGGTAGCGATCAGAGCAGCGCCGATGGCGAAGCAGACCAGCGCCGCCCCTCGGCCGGCGGTGCGCGCCCACCAAGCAACGCTTCGCTTGAGACGCGCCTGTCGGTCGCGCTCGACGGCCAGCTGCTCCTCCAGCTGCTGACTGGATTTGAGTGACTCCTGCAGGCTGCGCTCCGCCGCCGCCCGGCGAGCCTTCTCCGCGTCCGCCTCGTCCTTGAACGGGCGAGCGATGTCCTCCTCGTAGGCGGACAGGATTCGGAGCACCGTGTCCGAGTCCAACGTGCCCTCGTCGCCAAGCGTGAGGTCCATGAGGTCGCCGCGCACCCGGGACTCGAAGCGCAGGAAGGCGTGTTGCTCGGGCGAGAGCTTACCCATCTTGTCGAGTTTCTCGACCTCGCCGAGAAACGCCCGCCACAGTCGGCCCGACGGTCGAAGGGCGGCGTGGCAACTCGCGGCCAACACATGCTTTGGCACCTCGGGCGCGTGGAGGGGCCACTTGAGCCAGAGGAGGTTCGCCAGGCTGTACTCGGTGATCACGGTTGACACCTCGCGCGATGCCTCGTGTCGCTTTCCGTAGGCGAAGGCACCTCTGGCGAGCGCCGAATTGGAAGTGACCAGCACCGCACGGCTGTCTTCGAGCTTCCTTGGACGCGAGTTCGACCTCAGGACGAAGATGCTGCGAATCGAGTTGATGTCGTACCGCAGCGCGGCTTGGTTGCCGTGGTGGAGCCCGGCGCTACGGCACTCATCTTCGAGAGCCTTCTCGTCGATCTGGAGGCTGGCCACGTACCGAGGTGTGGCGTGGAGCTGAACGCCCTTCTCCTGCAGCAACTCGAGCAACCGGGACCGGAGGAGCGTGATGTCGGAGGCGCTATGTCCCGATTCCTTCGCGTGGAGGTAGACGTCGCCGTGGCCTTCATACGAAAACTCCAGCTTCCGCTGGACCTCCCGCAAGACGGCGTCTGCCTCCTCCAGCGTGTGCTCGAAGACGCCCCAAGACGCGCCGGCCTTTCTCCCGAGTTCGACGACGTCCATGGCCAGGCGCTCTGCTTCGGGCCCGCTGAGGCCAGACACGCGGAGGACCAATGGGGTGTCCAAGAAGAGCGTGGTCCCCTTGAAGCTCTGCTTCTGGTCAACGAGGTCTTCGCCCAGCACGGCGTTGGCGAGCATTCGCCCCTTGACGATGTCGACGAGGAGCCCGAAGCGCGCACTGTCGGTTTCGCTCAGGGCGTTGGCGTAGCTGCTCACCAGGAACTGCGCGTTGCTTGGTGACCGACCTTGAACGGGCACCGGGGACGCCGCGGCATGGGCCCGGATGCAGTCGATGCTGTAGGCGTCGATGTACGAGTCGAGGGCGCTTCGTGCGTCCTCGCTCGACCATGGAATCTGATGGCGCTCACCGACGAAGGTCCGTAGATGCTCGACGACATCGGACGAGCGGCGGAGGAGTTCGGCCTGGGCATCCTCGATGGCTACCGTATCGATCGCCCAACTGGTCACCGAGTAGCGGCCCGACTCCCGACTCGCGAGCCCCCGGCGCTGCATCCTCCGCAAGATGAGATCGATCGCCCGCTCCGGGAGCACGAGTCCCAACTCGTCGACCGTTGCCTTCTTCAAGTCCGCGGTCGAGAACCCCTCGGTCAGCCCGCGCTTGCTCCCTGCGAACTCGACCAGTGGGGCGACCATGTCCAGGACATCCCGTCCCTCGGTCTCGATGTTGGCCTTCAAGAGCGCAAGACTTGCCAGAGTGGTGGTGCTCATGCTGCCCCTCCAGTTGGATCACGCCGAACGTTCCGCAGAATCGAGTGCCGTCTGATAGCTGCGCGAGTGCGGGCGCCCCGCATCATCCTCGCTGGCCGGCCTTCACGCTGACCGCGGGCCCGCACGGACCTCGAACCCGCACGCTGAGACCCCGCTTGCGCGTCTGCGGTCGCTCGGTTGGGCGCATCGTGGCACCGGACTCCGACGCGGCGCGAGCCCACCACGCCCACGGCGATGCTTACCGTGAGGCCCCGTGAAAGCCGTCGCCGACTCATGGGCGCTGCTCCGCTCTGTCTTCAGGGCTGGCTCCTGACGGCTCGTGCAGGTTGCAGGCGATGTGCAGAACCTCGACGGTCCCGCCCGACGAATGGCGGTGGACTCCGAGGAAGGACCAGGGCAGGTGGTGGTCCTTGGTCTCCTGGACGTCGTGGCAGCCGTCCGGGGCGTCGAAGTGGTCCTTCGTGTCCTTCATCCGCCCGGCGACGTTCGGCTTCTGGCAGAAACCGATGCAGAGGGCCCGCCTCTCCGCGCCGGAGCAGTAGCCAAGGACCTGGGTGGTGCCGTCGCAATGGTACTTGGGCCCGCGGTCGAGCTTGCACTCGCCGAGCATCCTGAAGCGGCCAGCCACGAAGTGCGAGATGACCAGGTCGACGTGCCCGTTGACGTGGGGTTCGGCCGTCGTGGGCACACCACCCCGGCTGAGGAGATCGGCGAGGTCGGTGGAGAGCTCCACCTCGCCCGCCTTCGCCAGCAGCTTCCGCCGGTCCTCCAGCTTCTGAAGGCAGTGCCGAACCGCGAGCTCGGCGGCCTCGCAGAAGGCCTCCTCGGTCTGTGCGCACGCAACTCGGTGGAAGTCGGGCATGAAGGTCTTGACCAGGCCGATGTAGTCCTCGGCGGTCATCCCATCTGGCAGCGTCATGAGCGCCTCCCCTCGCCACGGAGCCACTGAACGCCAATGGTCCGTGCGCCCTCCCGCCACCCTTCACCAGCCAGACCCTCGGCGCCCCCGAGGCGGTCGAGGGCCTGCTCCCAGGACATGGGGGCCGGTGGCGTGCACATCAGGTCCAGAAACACACGCTGGATGACGCCGGTCTGAGCCAGCCGTTCGATGGCCAGGAGCGCGTCTCCCTCGTCGGCGTCAAGCTGACCCGCCACTGCGATGGCGTCGCCCAATGTCAGCGGCTGACCGTCGCTGGCATCGAGGCGCTCAAGGAGTCGTCGCGCGATGGCGATGGCCTTCTCGTTTCGGGTCTGGCGCTTCAGCTCGTCGAGCGGCCCGCCACCGCGCCTCACCCACTCCGCCGTCCGCTCCGGCGTCCGCAGATCCCGTGCGGTCAGCTCCACCACGCGCCACGCGGCCCCGCCCTCGCGCAGCGCCCTGCGGATCGATCGGTCCCGGCGCAGACGACTGCCGGTGTGGAACGCGGCCCCGTCCACGTAGACGAGAACGGTGGTGCCGGTCACGCGGAAGTCGGCCTGGCTGATGGCCGGGCCGTCCAGCTCGGGGCCTACCGGAACCTGCTTCTCGACCTCGATGCCGTGCTGCTCGAACAGGCGCAGGAACTTGAGTTCCAGCGGAGAGCCCACGCCAGCGTCGTAGGCCTCGAGCCAGGGCTTGGGGTCGTCGCCGTCGCCTAGCTCCGCGGGCAGGACCTCGGGCGGGGCCGCCGCGAGCCCCTCGAGATCGGGCATGATGTGCGGCCACGACAGATGCTCGTGGTGGCGCTGGTTGGCGTAGGACTTCAGGCAGCGGTAGCAGGCGCTCTCGCACTTCGGGTGGTCGAGGTGCTCGATGGTGCGGCGAGCCACCAGGTGCAGCTCGTCGACACAGCGGTCGAGGAAGCCGCTCCCGCCCACCGCGGCGTCGATCAGGGTGAGCGCGCCCAGCTTGCGTACGCCGTCCGTTCGCCGCTCCTCCCACAAGGGCTCGAGCTCGAACTCGATCTCCGGCCCGTCGAGCATGTAGAGCTGCCGAAGCCCCGTTCGCAGGGCATACCCCAGCGAGTAGCCCCACCGCTTGTAGTCGGCCTCCTCGTAGTCACGGGGCAGGACGACGGTCACGCGCAGAGTCGCGGCGGGCGACGCCGTCGTAATCGCAGCAGGCACTGGGGGTTGGCCGCTGCGCTGGCATCCCGATGCATGGCCGAAGGCGTCGGGGCCGCTGGTCTTGCGTGCCTTCTTGCGCCCCTTCTTGCCACTGTCATCGTCGGGCACCGAAAGCGACCGGCCGCAGGCGGGGCACAGGTAGAAGCCTCGCCCGGCGTCGTGCAGTAGCGGCTTTCCGTTGCGCAGGTCGGCCTCGCTCGGGGGCTTCCACTCGTTCACCCACCGCACGGTCTCCTCGGACCTCAGCTCGACGCGCCAGCCCGTCGCCAGGCGCCTACGCGCGACAACGCGGCCGTCGCGCTGCGGGTGGCAGGTCACCAGCGAGCCGATCGAGAACCGGTCCTCCTCCTGGAGCACCGGCGTGTCGTCACGCAATGCCAGGAAGCCGCCATACTCGTGGCCTGGGTAGCCGTGCCCGCCGCCTACCGTGTCGTCCGATCCGCAGCGCGGGCAGGCGGGGGTCTGCGCGTCGTAGCGCAGGTCGCACTCCTTGCACCGCACGTACACCCAGTCGGGGTCGGTGGACTTGGGGTTCCATGGCGAGGCCAGGTCCAGGCCCACCACCCGCCAGCGGTGACCGCGCGCGTGGACCGGTGCCTCCGGCTGGTACTGCGCGATGCCGAAGCGTCGCGCCACCGTGATGGGGTCCTCTTCGTGCTCGTCTCCCCACAGGCGCAACGTGCAGGGCGCCGAAGGGAACTCGTAGCCCGGGAGGATGCCGAACTCGGCGAACCGGCGCATGGGGTGCCCGCTGCCGCGGTCGTCCGCGTCGCCGTCGAAGCGGTCGTCGCGCAGACCCAGGATCTTGCGCTTGAGGTCCTGCGCGTGGATGGCCGAGCGGTCGCCCTTGCCCAGCTCGTTCCACCGGTCGATGGTCTCCTGCAGCTTGAGGATTTGCAGCCGCACGCGGTCGAAGAGATCCCGGATGCGGTCCGGCAGGGCCTCGAGCACCTGAGCCAGGGCGTCGGGCTCGCCGAGCCCCGCAGGGCCGAGCACATCATCTCCCCAGGCGTCTCGCGCCAGGTGCACGGCGTGGGGGAACTGCGCCACGACGGCCGCAATGAGCTCGTCCACCTTCGTCGGGTCGATCTCGCCGCGGATGTTGATGTACTCGGCCATCCGCCCCGCGAGGCCGGGCTCGGCAGCGCCGAACGCGAGCGCGTGCAGGTGCCGCAACACCACGTCGCGATTGCCCAGTCCAACCCCGGGCGCCGGCACCTCGCCCGCGATCATCTCGGCCGGCTTGTCGAAGAAGTAGCCGTCGTGCGGCGTGCTCCGAGCGTAGCCGAGTACGATGCCGACCCGCGAACGTCGCCCGGCCCGGCCGCCACGCTGGGCGTAGTTGTCTGGCCGGGGCGGGATGTTGCGCATGACCACCGCGTCGAGGCCGCCGACGTCGATGCCCATCTCGAGCGTCGGCGAGCAAGCCAGCACATTGGTCGCGGCGCGCCGGCTGGTGCCGTTCCATCCCGGCGGCGGCCGGAACCCGGGCGGCGGGGCCTTGAAGTCCTCCTCGAGCTCGATGCGGTCTTCGCCCGTGATCTGAGCCGTGTGCTCCCCGGCTGAGAGCGGCATCAGGTCGTTCTTCTGGATGCGCTGCACGTAGCGGTTGCGCTCGATCTCCTCAGTCGGCCACCGCTCCAGCACGCCGTGGCAGCTCGGGCACGGGCTGCCCGCGGCGGCCCAGGGCATGCGCACGTTGCACACCGAGCACCGCATCCGCTCCTCGGGCGCGACCAGCTCCAGGCTCACCACGTCGGCGCTGACCTGGAGCAGCCGCCGGCCCTTGCGATGGCCGTGGAGGGGCTGCGCCACGATGAGCCGCGGGCCGCGGGCCAACAGGTCGAGGAGCTCGACCATTCGCTCGTCGTCGGGCTCGGCGCCGCCCATCCGCTTGAGCAGGTGTCGCAGCTTCGCTTCGAGGCTCGGGCTGCGT
>JAGQIY010000958.1 GCA_020430865.1 Myxococcales bacterium | reverse complement strand
GTCGTGCAGAAGGACTGCGTGGAGTGGCTCGGCGATGTCGAGCGACGCTTGCCCAGCGTGGTCTTTCGCGTGCGTGATCCTGGCGGAAACGATATCGCCGACGTCGAGCTGCGTGTCGACACCGCCAGCGAGGCGCAGCTGGTGGGCGGGGATGCGCTGGTCATGGATCCCGGCCGCCGCAGCTTCCACTTCAGTCGCGCCGGGTTCGAGCAACAGTCGATCGAGGTCGTCGTGCGCGAAGGGGAACAGCGCCGCATCGTGGATGTCGTGCTCCGGCCGCTGGAGGAGAGCGCAGCGAAGCCTGCGGTGAAGCACCCTCCCCGGTTGGACGGTCCTCGGGATGAGGGCGGTGGCCTCCCGACGCTGGCCTGGGTCCTGGGTGGTGTCGGCGCGGTGGCTCTCGGCAGCTACGCCTACTTTGGCCTCCAGGCAAAGTCCGAACGCGATGATCTCGACGCCTGCAAGCCGACTTGCATCGAGGCGGACGTGGACAGCGCGAGGACGAAGTGGATCGTCTCGAACGTGTCCTTCGGCGTGGCTGTTCTCGCCGTGGGCGCTGCCGTGTGGATCAGCCTGGATCAGCCCAGGCCGCAGGGCAGCGGAGGCGTGCGTGCCGGCGTGGCTCCAGCCCCCGGCGGAGGAGTGGGGCTCTTCGCGGGTCGGTTCTAGCAACCT
Organism: Myxococcales bacterium; assembly: GCA_020430865.1. Next base: position 5,401 of record JAGQIY010000958.1, on the reverse strand, counting down.
CTGCGTGGGGCCGCCGCAGAGCGAGCCTGGGATCTCGCGTGAGCGGATCGCTTTGCACGGCGGCTCAGGGGCGCTTCGGGGCCGCCCAGACCGCGCCATCGCCGTCCTTGTTGCCGTGCCAGATCGCACAGCTGTCGCCGACTGCGATGCCGTTGGGGTTGACCTGACCGGTCGCCAGCAGCTCGGGGACTTCCGCGCCGGAGCAGCCCGGGAGGGGGCAGCTCATCACGGAATCATCGAGCAGGTTCGTCCAGTAGATCCGCTTGCCATCCGAGGCGAGGCCGGCCGGCGCGCGGATCGGGTGCTGGAGGGTGGTGTTGGGGGCGATGGACTTCGGCGTGCAGCTCGTGAGGTCGCAGGAGTACACATTTCCGGGATCGCCTTCCTCGCTCCAGAACAGCTGCGTCTCGGTGACCAAGACACTCGAGGGGTGATCGCGCCCCGAGAGGAAGGGCGCGGGGGCGTCGCTCGAGGTGCCCAGCGGCAGGCGGAAGATCGCGCCTCCCTCCTCGGTCCAGTAGACGTGGCTCGAGTTGGCAGCGATGCCGCGCACGGAGTCCCGATCGTTGCTGATGATTTGCTCGCTCCCCGTCGAGCAGCTGGCGAGATCGCATCGCACCAGGCGGCGACCCAGGTCCCCCGTGCCGACGAGCCAGTACAGCTTGCCGTCGTGGAGCGCGAGCACCTGACGCTCGCTCACGTCGAGCGCGCTGATGAAGCGCGTGGCGCTCGCTGCACAGGAATCCGCGCGGCAACGAAAGAGGCCGCTGGAGTCACTCCAGGCGAGCCAGCCATCCGCCGCGACCACCGCCCCTGGGTAATTTGCGCTGACCAGCACCTCCGGTTGCCCGCCTGGCAGGCGTCGCATCAGCGCGTCAGAGCCACTGGCAGTCTGGCGTGTCCAGTAGACGACCTCACCCATGGCCGCAACGCGCCCTCTGGACTTCCCGACGCTGGTACCGAGCTTCTCCTCGAGCGGGTCGGTGCAGCCAGCGGCGTCGCTGCAGCACTTGCAGACCGCGGTGTCACAGCTGCTTCCTCCGGTGCCTCCAGCTGCGCTGCCGCCGGTGCCCGCGCTTCCACCACTTCCCGCTGCGCCAGCCGTACCTCCGTCGCCTCCGACCGTCCCTGCGGAACCACCCGTTTGACTGCCAGCGCTGCCGCCACTCGAGCTTCCACCACTTCCCGCTGCGCCCGCGCTGCCCGCTGCGCCAGCCACGCCGCTCTCGCCGCCGGTGAGCCCATCGAAGCTGAGCAGGCAGCTCACGGAGCAGCCAGCAGCCGCGAACATGCATAGTCCGCGGACCGCGGCCGATCCAGCGCGCCTGGGTTGGCGGCGTCTTCCAAGCTCAGCAAGCACCGCGTCAAAGCATGGGCTGGATGCCACACTGCGCGCAAGCGCGGCCACCTCGGCGTGTCCGCACGCCTGGCGCTCCCAAGACCTCGCGCGCCGCGGCGTGTGGTCGCAGCGGGCTTCGAAACGGTCGCTGATTCCATCCCTGGTTGGAGTTCCACTGCAGACGGCGCTAGACCGGGCGTGGCCATGAGTACGCTGCCCATGCAAGGCACCGCCGCACCCGCGGAGCAGCCGATCCGCGGTGCCCGCTTCGCCAGGGCGGCGTGGGCGGCGGTGGTCTACACGTTGTTCGTGGTGCTCTTTGGGGCCGTGGTGCGCATCACGGGTTCGGGGGCGGGGTGTGGCCAGCACTGGCCGACTTGTCACGGCGAGATCGCGCACATGCCGAAGAGCGTGGAGACGCTGATCGAGTTCACCCACCGCATCACCTCGGGCTTGTGTCTGCCGGTGGTGATCGCGCTCTGGATCTGGGCCGTGGTGCGCTTCGAGCGGGGACACGCGACGCGCCGCTATGCCGCGCTGGGTGTGCTGTTGATGGTGGTCGAGGCGCTGGTTGGAGCGAGCCTGGTGTTGCTCGAGCTGGTGGGAGCCAACGCGTCCATGGCTCGCGCGGCGTTCATGGCCGTGCATTTGATCAGCACCAGCCTCTTGATGGGCGCCATGGCCCTCACGGCCTGGACGGCCGGGCGGAGCGAGACCCGCGACTTGCGGATCCGCCCGCTGGACACCGAGGGGCGCTGGCTCCTGATCCTGATGGTGTGCGTGGTGCTGGTGTCGATGCTGGGAGCGGTCACCGCGCTAGGGGACACCCTCTACCCCGTGGCAGAAGGCGCGGCGCTCGCGGAGCGACTCCGGGGCACCAACTTCCTGGAACGGCTGCGCATCGCCCACCCGATCAGCGCTGTGTTCCTCGCGCTGGGCATGTGGTGGCTGATGGGTCGCTTTCAAGATGCTGCGGAGCGCCACGGCGCCGACGGCTCCAGCCGAAGCGTCCAGGTGCAAGCGCCCAGCCCGAGCCCGCGCTCCGCGGCTTTTTTCCACGCTCAATCGGGGGCATGGGCCCAGCGCGTCAAAGCGCTGCTCGCGCTGCAGATCGCGGTAGGGGTGGTCAACATCGCCCTCTCTGCGCCTGGCTACATGCAGGTGACTCACCTCGCCGTGGGCACGACGTTGTGGGTATGCTTGGTGCTCCTGTTCGCGAGCTACAACACGGCGTTGCGTGGCGAGCGACTCGACCCCAAGGCTTAGGACGAAAAGACATATGGCGATGCGTCGATGGACTCGACAGAGCCTCTTCGGCTCGGTTCTGGTGTGCTTGCTCGGAGCGACGGGCGGCGGATGTTCTTCGGATGACGAGGCGGCGCCCCCGGTGGCAAAGGCCCAGCCAGGAGTATCGGTGCGCTTCGACCTGCAGAGCGCGAGTTCCGATGCCTTCTACGACTTCCCCTATCCCGCGGATATCCGGCTGAAGGCCGACGGGACGCCGGAGGTAGCGAACTTCCCCAATCCCCAGGACAAGCCAATGCTCGCCGGGCTGGTGAAGATCGCCGGAGAACACCCCGGCTGGCCCACTGTTCCGGTGGCGTACTTCCACTTCGACGCTCCGATCGCGGCTCAAGAGCTGGAGCACGTGAACCCCGCGGATACGAGTTCGAACATCCTCCTGGTGGACATCGATCCGGACTCGCCGGACCGCGGGAAGCTGGTCCCCACCATCGCCAAGATCCCGGCGACGGACATCTACGTACCGGACAACCTGCTCGCCGTCGCGAGCTTCCCTGGGGTGGTGCTCAACTCCAACCGCAGCTACGCGTTCGTGATCATGCGCGGTCTGGGCGACGCCTCCGGCGAGCCCCTGGGATCGCCGCTGGAGTTCGAGCAGGTGAAGCTCGGTCGAGATCCGGGAGGCGCGGAGGGTCTGGCGGCTCAGTACGAGCCGCTGTGGGAGACGCTGAAGACAATCGGCGTCGACAAGCGTGAGGTCGCCGCGGCGACGGTCTTCACCACCGGGGACGTGGTGCAGGAGACGTACGATCTCAGCCAGCGGCTGCTCGAGAAGTACGACGTCGAGCTCGAGAACCTCGAGGTCGATCCAGATGATGGCGCCGATCACGATCGCTTCTGCGAAATCGTCGGCACCGTCGATTTTCCACAGTTTCAGCAGGGAACGCCGCCGTTCAACGAGGACGGGCTGTTCGACTTCGGCGCCGATGGCTTGCCCGTCGAGCAGCGCAAGGAGACCGCGAAGATCGTGATCACCTTGCCCAAGCAGCCGATGCCCGAGGGCGGCTACCCGCTGGTGATGTACTTCCACGGTTCCGGCGGGATCGCGGGTCAGGTCGTAGACCGCGGTCGCGTTACCGAGCCGGGAGGCGAGCCGACGAAGGGCGAGGGGCCGGCCTACGTGCTGGCGCCTCACGGCTTCGCTACCGTTGGCTCCTCTCACCCCCTGAGTCCAGATCGAGTGCCGGGGGCGGGTGAGATCGCCTACCTGAACTTCAACAACCTGGCGGCGACACGCGACACGTTCCGCCAGGGGGTCGTCGAACAACGGCTCTACTTGGAGGCTCTGACCAAGCTCCAGATCTCGCCGGACCTGGTGGCTTCGTGCAGCGGACTCAGCCTGCCGAGCGGGGAGGCGGCGTATCATTTCGCGACCAAGCCAATCCTCGCCATGGGCCAATCGATGGGCGGCATGTACACGAACATGATCGGCGCCGTCGAGCCACGTATCGAGGCGGTCGTGCCCACGGGAGCGGGGGGCTTCTGGAGCTACTTCATCAAGGAGACCCAGGTCGTCGGCAATCTCCCGTACCTGGCAGGCATCATTCTGGGGTCCTCGGAGTCGCTCGACCACATGCACCCAGCCATGCAGATCTTCCAGACGGCCTGGGAAGCCGTCGAGCCCATGGTCTACACGCCCCGGCTCGCCCGGCGGCACCTGGAAGGTCACCCGGTGCGCTCGGTGTACGAACCAGTGGGCAAGGGCGACAGCTACTTTTCCACGAAGATTTATAACGCATTCAGCCTGGCCTACGGTAACCAGGAAGCCGGGGCGTCAGTCTGGCCGGAGATGCAGACTTCCCTCGCGGTCGGGGGCTTCGATGGCTTCGCGGACTATCCGGTGAAGGCGAATCGGGTCAGCGACGACGGGACGCCGTACACCGGCGTGGTCGTGCAGTACGAGGGCGACGGCATCTACGACCCCCACGCGATCTACGGGCAGCTGGACGCGGTGAAGCACCAGTATGCGTGCTTCTTCGAGACCTACCTGAAGACGGGGCAGGCGACGGTGCGTGCCCCGGAGACCATCGACGCCCCCTGCGAGTAGGGGCGAGGCGTCGTTTTTCGGCGTCTCCGCCCGGCTGCCCACTATGCTGCTGCCGACATGGCAGTGGGTGAAGGCATCGAGAGCGAGGTGCACGACGTCCCGGATCACCTGATCCAGCGCTGGACTCGCCGCGAGCGAGTGTTCCTGATGCTGGCGGGCGTATTCCTGGGCGCGATGGCGATGCTGAACATCATCAGCATCACGCGCTTCATCCAGCTGGGGCCACTGTCCCTGGCGGTTGGCGTGCTTCCCTACCCGTTGACGTTTCTGTGTACGGATCTGATCAGCGAGCTCTACGGGCAGCGCAGAGCGAACTGGGTGGTCTGGGTGGGACTGGGCGTGAACCTGCTGGTGATCGGCGTGATGTGGCTCGGTCACCAGGTTTCTTCCGTGCCGCCCGACGTCCAGGCTCCCTGGCAGACGCTGCAGCTCTCTCAACCGGTTTTCTTACCCGACGGAAACAAGGCAGAAGGCAGTGTCGAGCTCTACACGCTGATCTACTCCTGCACCAGCGGCGCTGTCTTTGCGTCGATGCTGGCGTACATGGCCGCGCAGTTCTGCGATGTGTACCTGTTCCATTTCTGGAAGCGCCTGACTCGCGGTCGGCACCTCTGGCTGCGCAACAACGGGTCTACGCTGGTGAGCCAGCTGGTGGATGCCACGATGGTCATCGGTGTCACCTTCGGCGCGGCGTTCTTGCGCGGGGACATGAC
>JAGQIY010000957.1 GCA_020430865.1 Myxococcales bacterium | reverse complement strand
GCATCACCTTCGACGGCGACTGCGCCATGGTGTTCGACGACGCCGGGCGGTCGCGGCGTGACTACATCTACAACGACCTCTTCGCGCAGCCGAGGGGCACCACCAGCCCTCGCGGTCTCTCGCCATCACGGCAACGCTGGACCGTGGGTCGCCGCGCGCGCGGCCCGGATGTCAGCCCCGATGGGCGTCGGGTCGTCTACGTCACGAACCACAAGGGCACCACGACGCTGCGCATCGCGGATGTCGCAACCGGTTTCCCCGAGGCAATTGACTCCAAGCTCGAGAACGAGCGCGCGCTGGTGCGGAGCCGCAAGTACGAGCAAGCGTTCACGCCGCGCTTCTCACCGGATGGCCAGCGCGTGGCGTACAGCATCTGGACCAAGGGCGGCTACCGCGACATCGCCATCGTCGACCTGAAGAGCAACCAGGTGAAGCGCCTGATGCGAGATCGGGCGCAAGATCAGCAGCCGGTCTGGTCGCCCGACGGCGCGCGCCTCTACTTCGTCTCCGACCGCACCGGCGTCGCGAACGTCTACGCCTACGAGCTGGCGACGAAGCGTCTGAGCATGGTGACCAACGTGGTGAACGGCGCCTACATGCCAGAGGTGTCAGCCGACGGGAAGACGCTGTTCTACGTGGGCTACACCCACGAAGGGTTCGATCTGTTCGCCATGCCGCTGAGCCCCAAACGTTTCCTCAAGGCACCCGAATACACCGACGACCGACCGGATCCACCGCCAGAGCCGCGGAGGAACCGCTACCCGGTGACGAAGTACGACCCGCTGGACTCGCTCGGGCCGCGCTCCTACCTGGCCGAGTACGGACCGGGTAGCTTTGGACAGTCGCTGACGGTGAGTACCAGCGGTAGCGACGCTGTCGGCTTGCATGCCTTCAACCTGTTCCTCACGGTGGAGACGGAGCAGGGAGAGCCTTCGGTCTCGGCGTCGTACGCCTACCGCGGACTGGAACCCACGTTGAACCTGTCAGCGTTCCGACGCGCGGTGCCGCGTGGCGGCTTCCGCTACGGCGGCGAGGACCTGATCGTGACCGAGCACATCTCGGGGATCACCTCGGGGCTCTCCTACTCCGCAAACGACGTCTACCAGGCGCAGAGCGTCTCGCTGAACTACACCGCCGCCACCTACGAGCAAGACCTGACGCCAGACTTCGAAGGCGATCCCTTCGGCCCGGTGAATCGCAAGCCCTACAGCGGCTTCCTTGGCCTGGTGCGCCTTGGCTACTCCTACTCGAACGCCGACGGCACGGCGGATGGCATCAGCAGCGAGCGGGGCTGGGGAGTGTCCGCGGCGCTCGACGTCGGCGCCCCGGAGACGGGCAGCGAGAGCACGCTGACCTCCGTGACCTGGCGCGGCGTCGGCTACGTGCCCGTGCCGGTGCTGCCCCATCACGTGCTCGCGGTCTCGGCCAGCGGCGGGACGTCCGATGGCACCTACCCAAGGCGTGGTCTGTTCTCGACGGGCGGTTTCACGGACACGGGCCCGCTCGAGGCGTACACCAGCGGGATCCTTCAATCGACGTTCTTGCTGCGCGGATACGAACCAGGCGCGTTCCGAGGTCGGCAGTTTCACTTGCTCAAGGCCGAGTATCGCTTCCCCATCGCGTACCCGGAGTTCGGTATCAGCACCCTGCCAGGCTTCCTCCGCACGCTGAGCGCGGCGCTGTTCGCCGACTATGGCGGCGCGTTCGACACCGTCGACCTGGATGACCCGTTCGACGAGATGCACCTGGGCGTCGGGGGCGAGCTGTGGATCGATCTGGTGCTGGGCTACTACGTGCGCGCGAACCTCAAGCTGGGCTACGCCAACGGCTTGGAGGACGAGGACAAGATCTCGGGCGGCCAGTTCTACTTCGTCGCCCAGAGCCCGTTCTGAGCCGCCTCCCCAGCGCCCGCAGGGAACGTCAAGGCGCGAGCTTCGCGATGAAGGCCTCGTTGTTGCCAATCGTCTGGTCGTGACCCACTGCGTAGACGTTGCCCTTCGGGTCAGCCCACACGCCATTGGTGTATTCGTCAGCGGAGGTCGCAAGGACCTCCAGCGACCAAACCGGCGTACCCGAGCCGTCCAGCTCGCGCACGAAGGCATCCGTGTTTCCACTCAGCATGCCGTCCAGATCGCCCGTCCCGCCGACCACCACGCCCTGACCCGCGAGCGCGATGCTCAGCACCTGATCGCCGAAGGATCTGCCGAACTGGTGAGTCCAGCGCAGCTTCCCGTCGCTGTCGTATGCGGCCACGAATCCATCCTGTCCGCCGAAGTGCTGACACCCTTGTTGATCCGACACCCATCCACCGACGTAAGCGTTGCCGCTCGGATCGACCGCCAGCGACCAGGCAGCGTCGACGCCTGCGCCACCGAACTGTCTCGTCCAGATCTCACTGCCATCGGTCGCGCTCAGCTTGCGCAGGAAGCCATCCCAGCTTCCTGCGTTG